>CAVVGP010000133.1:0-12584 GCA_963747625.1 uncultured Bacteroidales bacterium
TTTCACTGTTTCACGGGAAATAATTTTGGCTCCGATAGCTGCCTGTATTGCTATATCAAACTGTTGGCGTGGTATCAATTCTTTTAATTTGACACACATCTTTCTTCCAAATTCATATGCATGTCCCCTGTAGATGAGTGTCGAAAGGGCATCCACCATTTCGCCGTTTAAAAGAATATCCAGCCTGACGAGATCAGCTTTTTGATAGCTTGTATAATAATAATCAAAAGAGGCGTAGCCCTTGGAAATACTCTTCAACTTATCATAAAAATCAAAAACAATTTCTGCTAGAGGCATCTCAAATGTAAGTTCAACCCTGTCGCGTGTAAGATAAACCTGGTTCTTTATAACTCCTCTTTTGTCAATACAGAGATTCATTATTGAACCTACATACTCTGACAATGTTATTACCTGTGCAATAATATACGGTTCTTCAATGCGTTCCAGATGATTGACAGGAGGCAGGCCCGATGGATTATGAACATCAATTTCTTCTCCCTTCGTCGTATAAGCCTTGAATGAAACGTTAGGAACAGTTGTAATGACATCCATATCAAACTCCCTGTCAAGTCGTTCCTGAACAATTTCCATATGCAGCAAACCAAGGAAGCCACATCTGAACCCAAATCCCAGTGCAGCCGACGATTCAGGTATAAATGATAATGAAGCATCGTTTAACTGTAATTTCTCGATGGAGATCCTCAGGTCCTCATAATCATCAGCATCAACGGGGTAAATTCCTGCAAATACCATTGGTTTAACATCTTCAAAACCTGATATTGCCTTTTCGCAGGGGTTCTTTACATGAGTTATTGTATCCCCTACTTTAACCTCGGCCGAGATCTTGACGCCGGTTATAATATATCCGACATCTCCGGCTCCCATTACCTCACGCTGGTCCGGCTTAAGTTTTAAAATCCCTATTTCTTCAGCATTATATTCATGATCGGTATTAACAAATTTGACTTTATCACCCTTATGGATCGTCCCGTTAACAATCTTAATATATGCTATAATACCCCTGAAGGAGTTGAAAATAGAATCAAAGATGAGTGCCTGCAGAGGAGCATCGGGATCACCGACAGGTGGTGGAACACGAGTGACAATTTCTTGCAGAATTTTTTCCACACCCATTCCTGTCTTTGCACTTGCCTCAATAATATCTTCCCTTTTACATCCAACCAGGTCGACAATCTGATCTTTAACCTCCTCAGGCATTGCACTTGCCATATCCATCTTATTAAGGACAGGAATTATTTCAAGATTATGATCAATTGCCATATAAAGGTTGGAAATTGTCTGAGCCTGTATTCCCTGTGTAGCGTCGATTACGAGCAAGGCACCTTCGCATGCAGCTATTGAACGTGAAACTTCATAAGAAAAATCAACATGCCCCGGAGTATCAATAAGATTAAGAATATATTTTTTAGCATTGTGATAGTACTCCATCTGAATAGCATGACTCTTTATTGTAATGCCTCTTTCCCTTTCAAGTTCCATATCGTCGAGCACCTGTGCCTGGTATTCACGTTCGGTAATGGTATTCGTCTTTTCCAGCAACCTGTCGGCAAGGGTACTTTTACCGTGATCAATATGAGCGATAATACAGAAATTCCGGATATTATTCATCTAACGAGATTGCTTTAAATCAGGTGCAAATATAGGAAAATATATAATTATTTAACGGTCAAAAATATGTAGAGACGCCCAAAATAGGCGTCTCTACGCTATGTCGAATCTATATCAGAATAATTTTACATCATTCCTGGCATTCCGCCGCCCATTCCCTGAGGAGGACCTGCCGGAACATCTTCTTTTACATCTACAATTACAGCTTCTGTAGTCAGGAACATACCTGCAACTGAGGCAGCATTTTCGAGTGCAACGCGTGCAACTTTAGCAGGATCAATTACACCTGAAGCATAAAGTTTTTCATATTTATCAGTCTGGGCATTATACCCATAATCAACTTTGCCGGATTTAACATTCTGAGCAACAACTGCCCCTTCTTTTCCTGCATTAACTGCAATCTGACGTAAAGGTTCTTCAATTGCACGTTTCACAATTTCAATACCTGTTGTCTGATCTTCATTATCACCTTTTAGCCTTCAAGGGCACTGATTGCACGAATATATGCAACACCGCCACCGGGAACAATACCTTCTTCAATTGCGGCACGTGTTGCATGAAGTGAATCATCAACACGGTCTTTTTTCTCTTTCATTTCAACTTCAGAGGAAGCTCCGATATAAAGAACAGCAACTCCACCGGCAAGTTTAGCAAGGCGTTCCTGTAATTTTTCCTTATCATAATCAGAAGTCGTTGTTGTCATCTGCTGTCTGATCTGGGCAACCCGGGCTTTGATCATCTCTTTGTCACCTGCTCCGTTTACAATTGTTGTGTTTTCTTTATTTACAGTTACTTTCTCAGCAGTGCCAAGCATGTCGAGAGTAGTATGTTCGAGTTTCAGACCTTTTTCTTCAGAAATAACTGTACCACCTGTAAGAATGGCTATATCTTCAAGCATTTCTTTTCTTCTGTCGCCAAATCCTGGAGCTTTAACAGCACATACTCTTAGCGAACCGCGTAAACGGTTGACAACAAGTGTTGCAAGAGCTTCACCTTCAACATCTTCTGAAATAATTAAAAGTGGACGTCCGGTCTGTGCAGTAGCTTCAAGAACTGGTAACATATCCTTCATTGTGGAAACTTTCTTGTCATAAATCAGAATGTACGGATTCTCCATATCTGCCTCCATCTTTTCAGCATTGGTTACAAAATATGCTGAAATATATCCACGGTCGAACTGCATACCTTCAACAACTTCAACAGAGGTCGTAGTTCCTTTTGATTCTTCAACCGTAATAACTCCTTCTTTATGAACTTTACCCATAGCTTCAGCAATGAGTCTTCCTATCTCCTCATCATCATTGGCAGAAATTCTTGCAACCTGTTCAATTTTCTTCAGATCATCACCGATCACTTTAGCCTGTGATTTAAGATGTTCTCACAACTTTTTCAACTGCTTTGTCGATTCCTCTTTTAATATCCATAGGATTTGCACCTGCAGTAATATTTTTGAGTCCCACATTAATAATTGACTGTGCAAGAACTGTAGCTGTGGTAGTTCCGTCACCGGCAATATCACCAGTTTTCGATGCCACTTCTTTTACCATCTGTGCACCCATATTTTTATAAGGGTCGGAAAGTTCGATATCTTTTGCAACGGTTACTCCATCCTTGGTGATCTGTGGAGCTCCGTATTTTTTCTCCAGTACAACATGACGACCTTTTGGTCCAAGTGTTACTTTCACTGCATCAGCCAGCTGATCAACGCCTTCTTTAAGAAGAGCACGTGCATCAATATTAAATTTAATCTCTTTTGCCATATCATTATGATTTTTATAAAGTTTGCTAAAATTAAGCTATAAAAAGGATATCTGTCTGTGAAACAAGAAGATAGTCTTCTCCGTCAATGGTCAGTTCCTGACCGGCATATTTACCATAAAGGACAGTATCTCCTTTTTTTACTTCCATCTCTTCATCTTTCTTTGCTGCGCCAACAAGAATTACTTTACCCTGGCGTGGTTTTTCTTTTGCGGAATCAGGGATGATTATTCCACTTGCAGTTTTTTCTTCAGCTTCATTAGGTTTCACAAGAACCTTGCCTGCTAAAATTTTTCCTTTTAATTGTGCCATTTTATCTAGTTTTAAAGTTAAACATTATTTTCCGACTTCCTCATTTGATCATATTCCATGCCAAATATGAAAAAAATGTCATTTTGTGTTTCTCAATAAAAAAAAGTGTCAGTATGTGACAAACTGACACTTTTATTAATATATTTAGTTCAAGACAATCTATTTTGCGGGTTTAGTCTGACCGCTCGTGCAGGAGTAGTATCCGGATGCCGGCGGAACTGCTGTCGGAAGAGTTGGAATTGCATTCGGATCAACAGTGTTTTTTATCTGTTCTTCAATTCTTGAATGTCCTGAAACTGTAGCCTCGTGGTATGGAAGCAGTAGCAACTACACAAAGATAAGTATTGCAGCAGCAAGTGTCCATGTAGCCTTTTCAAGGAAATCTGCTGTTTTCCGGATTCCCATAGACTGACCTGTTGATGTAAAATTAGCAGCCAGGCCACCTCCCTTTGAGTTCTGAACCAGTACAATCAATATCTGGAAAATACATGCAATAATTACTAGTACTGAAACAAAAATATAAATTCCCATCTGTTCACTTTTTTATATATTCTTTAACTTTTTCAATTTGAGACGCAAAGTAACTGCTTTTTTCCGGAAATTTCAAACTTAATTTTTCATAAATATCTATTGCCTTTGAGTAATATCCCTGACTAACGTAAATTTTTGCCAGGGTTTCGGTAACCAGACCATCCTGATTCTTCCACAAAAGGCCTTGAGATATCCTCAGCCGGAAGATCATGTTTATCCTTTTGCGGTTCAATCCTGGGATTGGCAATGATGAATTTATCTATGAGTTCAGACTGCAATTGCTTTTTAGAATTAGTTCCCCTTTATCGGGTGTTTGCCTGGGGTGATTCTTCTTCCTGGGATAATTTTGCCTCATCTCATTGAGATCAAGCTCCAGAAGATCTGAACGTTCCGGAAATGAGAAACCCGGATCCATAAAGAAAACCTTTTCTTCCGGAGTGGAAGTTTCTTCCTCAATAAGCAATACTGCTCCGCCGGTTCATAGGATTATCAGATTCGGTTGCAATCAACACGTGTAAGCCGTATGCTGGTTCAAATCTTCGGCTTTTTCAGCTTAATTTTGCTCTCATCGGAGTTTTTTTCAATTTCATTTATCATAGACTCACTGTTTCTTGCCGATTCAATAACAGTTTGCTGAGTATCTGAAATAATTTCTTGAGTGAAATTCAATTTTCTTCCTTTGATACCGGTCATTTGTGTTCAGAAGGAATCTCGGTATTAAGAAGCCAGTACAAAACTTCCCTGTCACCAACATGAATTGCTGAATTCCTGAGCTGATTTTCGAATTTTACATCTTCATTTGTAGTACAATCCTTTCAACAGCAACAAATGTGCACTCTGAAAATAAGGGAAAACATCAATCAATTCATAAACCTCCCTGATCATCTGACGGTTAACGGGACGTATTCCTGAATCATATTCAAAAAGTCATTTCTGTTCATACCTGTTACCAGTTTACAAAAGCCTGATTGAAAATATCTTCAACCAGCATATCAATAATTTCACTCTGAAAGATCTGTTCAACCGCACTTAAGGTCCAGGTTGCTGTTATAGTCTTCATACCTCGAAAATGTCTGATCGAAATTCAGGGTCGGATCAATAGCATTCGTGAATTTAACCTTTACCGAAATTGTAAATCTGTTAGTTGCAGCCTGTGCATCTGCAGCCAACGGTAAGTGGTTTGGTATTATAATCGGTAATTTCTCCTTCAAAATTCATATCACCAATCGAGGTAACATATTTCAGGTTTGTCTGAGCCTTGCATTTATCAATAAGTGCATCAGTTAAGGTCTGACTGAGTCCGGGTTGAACAATGGGAGCCCTGTTCTGGAAATACTGAACACTGAATGTTTTTGCCAGAGGAGATATACTTGCTCCTGAAAATGAATATGTTACCTTGCATCCGGTAAAAAGGGCAATTAATGCTATGAAATAAAAATTGAATACCTTATTCAGCAACACCTGCCATTATTTTTACGATTCAATTCCATATTCTTTTATTTTTCTGTAAAGAGTCCTTTCTGAAATTCCAAGTTCACCTGGCCGCCATTTTTCTTTTCCCATTATATTTTTCAAGAGCTTTTTTTATCATTTCCACTTCCTTATCGGCAAGTGAAAGTGATTCTTCAATAATCTCTTCGGTATCCTGTATATTATTCAATTGTCTTATGCGATGAGAAATCATCCTGCGGCAGTATTCAGCTGATTATTGCTTGCCTGTCTCTTCTTTGCCTCCCTGAAAAGATTTTTGATTGCCCTTGAGTTGGTCTCCTGGAAAGTAACATCAATTTCTCCATGCCGGATAAGATCAAATACAAGTTTCTTAAGGTCATTCATATCACTTTTCATATCGAAAAGAATCTTGTACAAGATCTCTCTTTCGGAAGAGAATGACTTGTCTTCATCTTTTTTTATAATAGCAGGAAGTTTAACTCCTCCATAATCAGGAAGATAGTTACGAAGATTTGCAGCAACAATTTCCCTTTCATTTTCAATAATTGATATCTGTTCAGTAATATTTTTAAGTTGCCTGACATTACCCGGCCATGAATAATTAAGAAGAATATTTTTAGCTTCGGAATCGAGCCTTATGGCAGGCATCCTGTATTTTTCAGCAAAATCCACAGCAAACTTTCTGAAGAGCAGAAAAATATCTTCTCCCCTTTCTCTTAAGGCAGGAACCTTTATGGGAACAGTATTAAGCCTGTAAAAAAGATCCTCCCTGAATTTACCATTATCGATAGCTCTCGGTACTTCAACATTGCTGGCAGCAATAACCCTGACATTTGTTTTCTGAACCTTGGAAGACCCGACACGGATAAATTCACCTGTTTCCAGAACTCTGAGAAGCCGAACCTGTGTTGATAATGGCAGTTCTGCAACCTCATCCAGAAAAATTGTACCGCCGTCAGCAACTTCAAAATATCCCTTCCGGCTATCAGATGCTCCTGTAAATGATCCCTTTTCGTGACCAAAAAGTTCAGAATCAATTGTTCCTTCAGGAATTGCTCCGCAATTCACTGCAATATACTGGCCATGTTTCCTGGTGCTGTAGCTATGAATTACCTGAGGAAAGATTTCTTTGCCGGTCCCGCTTTCTCCGGTTATCAGAACTGAAAGATCAGTCGGCGCAACCTGAACTGCTATATCAATAGCCCTGTTAAGACCTTCATAATTGCCTATTATTCCAAACCTTTGTTTAATATTTTGCAGATCTTTCATTTCCTGATTTAACAATGGTGCGAATTTAAGGTTTTTTTAAAACATTGGGAAATGCATTTTTCGTAAATTCGCAAAATGAAAAAAGCGACTCATTTTAAGTTTGCAGGAATTATACCTGCCCGATATGCCTCTTCAAGATTTCCGGGGAAACCACTGGCCCTGATAGGTAAACAGACCAATGATACAAAGTGGTCTATGAACAGGCCCGAAAATCACTTGAAACGGTTTGGGTTGCCACTGATGATAAAAGGATTATCGATGCGGTTCTGGATTTTGGAGGGAAAGCGATTATGACTTCTTCTGATCATCAGAGCGGGACAGATCGCTGTGCAGAAGCAATAACGAAGATTGATGGTGAAACGGGAGAAAAAATAGATATAGTAATCAATATTCAGGGTGATGAACCATTTATTAAACCCTGAGCAAATCGATCTCCTGATGAAATGCTTTTCAGATGAGACAGTCGAGATGGCAACACTTGTAAGAAAAGTGGAACCAGGAGAGGATGTATTCAATCCAAACCAGCCAAAAGTCATTTTAGATTCAAATAGGGGATGCAATCTATTTCAGCCGTGCAGCAATACCCTATATAAGGGACTCTGAAAAGAGTGATTGGTCAAAGAAGCACATATTTTCTATAAACATATCGGTCTCTACGCTTACAAAAGTGAAACACTGAAAAAGATAACTTCATTATCCCGAAGCCCTCTTGAAATTTCAGAATCACTTGAACAGAACCGATGGATTGAAAATGGTTATCAGGATAAGAACAGCAGTCACGACCTGGGAAAGTATAAGTATTGATACTCCTGATGATCTTGAAAAAGCAAAATTACTTTTAAATCACTTTTTTTAAATTATTATTAACTTTAGCACAATATTTGATAGAGATAATCAAAATATAATTTATGAAGAGAAGTCTACTCCTTATCTTCTTATTAGTTTTCACATTAACCCTTCATGGTCAGAAGGATGCTTTTAATATTCCCGGAACTCCGGCTCAAAAGGATTTTTCAAATGAAACAAACAGTATAAATATAAGTATATATCCTGTACCTGTAAAGGATAATAGTTTTACCATTAAAACCGACAAGGATATCTCTTTTATAAAGATTACTAATATTATCGGCCAGGATATTTACCGATTCCAGTTTAATGATCCACAGCAGTTAATAAAAGTCGTCCTCGAAAATCCAAAAAGAGGAATTTACCTGGTTACGATTATTTTCAGCGACGGACTGAGGGTAGTTAAAAAAATACTGGTGGAACAATCTGAATAAAACTTATTTAAATTCTTTCAACACGGGTTTGAAAATTTCCGGGAATTTTTCCGCAATATATAGCAGTTATCAGAGTTTCTTATTTAAAGTTGTATAAACAATATTCAAAAATGATTGTTTGAATTGTAATGGGTTTAATCAATTATTAAATTACTTATATAATTAAGCATATGGAAGACGGGGTAAATGTATTTTCAATAAAAGATCTCGAAAATTTTTCTGGTATAAAGGCACATACAATACGGATCTGGGAGAAGAGATACAAAATACTTGAGCCCGACAGAACTGACTCAAATATAAGGACTTACAGCGAAACAGAGCTAAAGAAGATCCTGAATGTAGCCTACCTGAACCGGAATGGGCTGAAGATATCCAAAATTGCCAGGCTTGATGAGGATGAGCTTACCCAGCAGGTTATGACAGTAAGCAGTAAACACGACGACCTGGATCAAAACTTTCAGCCGGGGAAAATTTTGATGTCAGCCATCAGATTTAATGAGACTTTATTTAAGGAGGCTCTTTCACCATTCATTAAGCATCAGGGTATTGAAAACGCCTATTCAAATTATCTGCACCCATTACTGGAAAAAGCCAGGATACTCTGGCAAACCGGCAGTCTTTCGAGGGCCCAGGAACAATTCGTAAGGAATACCATCAAACAGATTATTATCATAGAGGATAACTTGCTTAAGCCTGTTACAGGAAAATCAAGACCCACTGTAGCAATGATTAATACATCTGATAATCTTACGGATAACAACTTCCTTTTCTATAAATTTGCATTAAAGAAACGTGGATTTGATGTAATCTTTACCGGAGGTATACTTCCCGCATCTGAAGTAATTGAGATTCACAAGATTAAACCCTTTGAATATCTGGTGGTAAACTCAAGTGCATTTGATTTTGCTGAAAAGAAAATAGGGTATTTTAACAGCATCGGGAAATCACTGATGATAAAGAAAATCATTCTTACTGATTCTCCCGAAGAATTTGCAACTAAAAAACCTTACGATAAATTAATAATAACCAGGGATCCTGCGAGTTTCATCAGAGCAATCGAATCTTTGATTTAGTTTGTTCATTTCTGGAAAAAAAGGAAGAGGATTATATCAACTCTCTCATATTATGATTCTTACATTTTTCTCATTTTGAGAAAATGATCTTCTTCTATGGAAAGGTCTATTGAGGGAATTTTGATTTCAACATCGCTGATCTGCTTCAGTATCTTATCGCAAAAGATGACTCTTTTGCTTTTAGCATCAGTATTTAACCGGTGGTTGAATGCTTTGGTTATTTTAACGACTTCTTTCCAGAGATTCATTGTATTGCTGTCGAGATAGCAGGCTGAAAAAGCTTCCCAAATATAATTAACAGCTGAATTTGAAGGATGGAGCATATCGTCGTTATAAAACCTGTAATCGCGCAGATCATCCATAACTAACTCATATGCAGGAAAATATCCCGGAGCTGCAGCATGCCTGAGCAACTCTTCGACAGCAACAAACAATACCGATTTGCTTACCTGGTTTCCATGTGCGCCATCCTTCCAGTGTCTTACCGGACTTATGGTAAAGACTACCTTCAACTGAGGAAAGTGGGCTTGAAGTCTGTCGAGTTGTTCTGTCCATAATTTCACAATTTCATCCACAGTCAGCATTTTTGTTTCAAACTGTTCTGCAGGTATTTTATGGCAGTTGGATACAATCAGATCAGATTTCCTCAACTTATAGACCATTGCAGTTCCGAGAGTCACAAACAAGAACCGGGCGTATTTCAGGAATTCTAATGATTCCTGCGATCTTTTGTTTATTTTTTCAAGGACTTTTGCAGGATCTTCAGATGAAAAATCAGTATAGTGATAGAAACTAACCCAGGTGCCGTCATAAAAATATAGATCCTCCGGAAGGAATTTTTTCCTGTTTATGATTGTATCCAGTGTATTGCAAACTGAAACAGGATTGAAAACGGCTCCTGCGGGATTAATCATCACAGGCATATGCCCCATCTCCATCTGAGAACCTATCGCAGAGGCAAAACATGATCCGATCAGCATTACCCCGTCGCTGTAATTGATCTTTTCCACCGAGGGTTCAATAGGAAATGTGGTTCTGAGTTCCATATTCATTTTACAGAATCCGGATTGTGGATCTTTGATTGCGGATATTGACTCAGGCATCAGAATTCAACCCGAAATCATAAATCTTAAACCCGGAAGATAATACTATCTTTTAATCCAGTTCATAATATATTTAAATACCTCCTCCCTGAAAGGCTCATTATGCAGCTCATGGTAACCGCCTTCCCATATCTTTAAGTTCAACCATGGTTGTTTTTCCGGCAAATTCCCGGCTGGCCTCCGGTGAGCATAATCAAATCATCACTTCCATGGATAAGCAGTGTACGGAATATTAAGCTCGGAAGCATGCCCAGTGAGTACTTTGCAGCAGCTCATAGCTCAATCAAACAGGCTGACTGATATTTTACCATGAACAAGCGGGTCGTTAATATATTTGCCACCACGGCCTTATCATGTGATATATGGTCAACATTAAGTCCCGATGGCTGGGTAAGTCCGGGAATAATGTATTTCATTATTGATGCCATTACTATTTTAATCTTTGGCGGTTCGAACGAAAGACGGAGCCATGGAGATGTAACAATTGCACCTTTTAAAACAGGTTTCCTCCGCAAAAGATAATCAAGAACAATACCTCCACCAAGGCTATGACCATAAATATAAACCGGGCATCCGGAGAAAGTATTTCTACAGTTTTTAGAAGTATATCGATCATTTCTCCAAGGAGCACATAGCTTTTTATATTCCCTCTTCTTCCCATGTGAGCGGCCATGTCCGGGAAGATCGACTCCTAGAAATCCTATGCCTTCCTGTCTGAATAATTCTGCCCAGTGGAACATAGCGCTGAATATGTTCTCCAAGACCATGAATCATAACTACGACCGCTTTAATAGGTTTCGCCGGGGCTTATAATCATTCCCTTTAATACCTGTCCGTTATTAAGTTTGATATTGAACTCCATAAATAATTTTTTAATAAAAATACGAAAGTTGACTGAATAAACTAAATAACAAAAGTTGAATCTTAACATACCCTTAATCGAACCTTAATCTCATCTTAATCCTTAACTTTTCTTTATAGCCTAAATTTGTTTAATCTGTTTTACACCATAAATAACAGAATAATAGCAAAAAACGATTTAAAGTAAAAAAGAGATAATTTAAATATTTTCAATTTATACTCTATTTATAACACGATGCCAACAATTCCTTTATTTAATTGAATATCTTATATATACAAATGAATATTATTTATAATACGAATAGAATATTTAACGATTTAAAGATATTAAGATTTGCATATCTTTATTTATCTGTATAAATTTGTTTCAACAATAAAACCCAAGAGCGATGACACAATTTGAATTTAATAGTAGTCTGATAGAAATGAAGACAAATCTTCAAAGATTTGCAATGAGCCTGACTTCAGACCGGGACAGTGCGCTGGATTTGGTACAGGATACATACCTTAAAGCTATTACTTATAAGGATAAATTTGTTGATTATACCAACCTTAAAGCCTGGGTATTTACAATAATGAAAAACACATTCATTAATAACTACAGGAGAAACATGAAAGAGAATACAATTATAGACGGGACTCAGGACCTTTATTATATTAACCAGCCACACGACAAAGGATTTATTTCACCTGAATCGAGATATGCGGAAGATGAAATTGAAAATGCTATTGATTCTCTCAGTGATGAATTCAGGATTCCATTCAGGATGCATATCGAAGGTTACAAATACAAAGAAATTGCCGATGACCTGGGATTAAAGATTGGAACAGTAAAAAGCAGAATTTTTTTCACACGTCAGAAATTAATGCTTATATTAAAGGATTATGCCAGGTAGTGAAAATTTTAAAAGGTAGCAAGTTAGTTAGTTAGTTAATTTAGGGTTAAAAAAGGCTGAGAAATTCAGCCTTTTTTTATTACCCTCACAATCACCCCGGTAAGTACAAATACCAGAAAGAATCCCAGATACAATCCATGCCCATTTATTAGGCATCTTCGATTCAGCCCACATCTCATAGGCTCAGTCAAGAAATAATCAGATTTTACCGGCCATAGCAAAACATGGCTGCTGTCAATGAAACCGTTGGTACCGATAAGTTTCCCTGGCATTACGATCCTTACCGAATATTCGTTGAAATTTGCAAAAAAGTTTTTAGTAACAGATTCAAGGGCTGTATCAGCTTCTGTTTTATATTTAACCGCATTAGCTTCGCCAATAAATTGTGTTAGCAAAATACCTTTTGACCATAAGCTATCA
>CAVVGP010000134.1:0-15176 GCA_963747625.1 uncultured Bacteroidales bacterium
GAATGCAAATGAACCTGAACCAACAGGCAGTTATACGTACTGTCTATATCTTTGCAATTGTAGCGATATTCCTTGTACTTATAGCTGCTATGAATTATATGAACCTGGCAACAGCACGTTCAGTCAGGCGCGCCCGCGAAGTTGGCCTCAGAAAAGTGGTTGGTTCCCGACGAGGACCACTGGTTCTCCAGTTTTTATCCGAGTCAATGGTCTTCACTCTCATTTCCCTCTTGATCAGTATTATTTTAATAGTCATCCTGCTTCCAAAGTTTAACCTGCTTGCGGGAAAGTCATTTAATCTCCATGTTATCTATAGTTCTGCAGTACTTCTAAGCCTGCTCGCAATAGCAATTATTGTTGGTATCTTTGGTGGAAGCTATCCGGCCTTTTTTCTTTCACGTTTCAGCCCTGTCACAACGCTTAAAGGTAAAAATGTAAAAGGATCTGCTGGCAGCTTATTTCGTAAAATACTGGTGGTAATACAGTTTACAGTTTCTGTAGTGATGATCATTTGTACACTGGTAGTTTTCAGGCAACTAAACTATCTGAAGACTACTGACCAGGGATTTGATCAGAAGAATGTAATCAGCCTTGCTCTCAATGGGCCGATGGTAAATAAGTATCCGGTGCTGAAACAGGTTCTTCATGAAAATCAGAACATAAAATATGTAACATCAACAAATACAGCAGTTGGTGAAGGTTCGGGGAAGGTTATCTTTAACGTGGAAACAGACCAGGGAATGTCTAAAAGAGGTGTCAATTTTGCAGTTGTAGATTATGATTTTATTGAGACTCTGGGGATAAAAATACTTAAAGGACGTAATTTTCAGCAGGATATGCCATCAGATACACTTACAGGTGTGGTGGTCAACGAAACTTTTGCCAGAAGGATGAACTGGTCAGACCCTATCGGGAAAAAAGTTGAATTGAAGCCTTTTATTGACGGGAGGGTCATCGGTATGATGAAAGATTATCATCAGACCGGAATGTACAATGCTATTGAATCGCTTATGTTGCTTTACCGGCCTATAAACAATATCATTTATATTAAAATGAGCGGTATAGACACTCCGCAAACCATCAGTTTTATTGAAAAGAAATGGAAGGAGATATTTCCCGATCAGCCATTTTTATATACATATCTTTCAGAAAGGTTTAACGGGCAATTTGAAGCTGATGAAAAACGCGGATTAATTTTTACCTTATTTACTGTACTGGCAATTCTCATTGCCTGTCTCGGATTGTTTGGGTTGGCTTCTTATATGGTGGAACAAAGAACCAAAGAGATTGGCATAAGGAAAGTTTTCGGAGCAAATGAGAACATTATACTTAGATTGATTTCAAAAGATTTTCTTGTACTCGTTGCTATGGGAATTGTAATTGCAGTGCCGGTTGCTTATTATTTTATGAGTATCTGGCTTGAGAAATATGTATACCGCACAAACATTGGTGCACCATTATTATTAATTGCAGCATTGCTTACTATTCTGATAACATTCATCACAATCAGTTATAAAGCATACCAGGCTGCAATCATGAATCCTGCAAGTGCTTTGAAGACTGAATAGGATTAAACCCTCAACTCAGAAGCTCTCGACCTATAATTTCTAATTGATTGCGGGGTTAATAAAATCTGGAGATATGTAAGTATCAGACAATAGATGAGATATGTCTTCCGGGGTAAAATCAGAATGTCCGCGCTACCAAAAGACAGTATATTTTCATATTTTTACAATAGGTATCTTTTAAATCTATCAATTCACTACTTTATATATGAAAAAATACTTTTGTATCAGTCTCTCCCTGGCAATATTGCTTATTTCAGGTTGCGGAAAACAAAATATAAACCACAACTATAAGAGCAACCGGGCACCATTGCTGAAAAATGCATATATAAAATTACCGCTTGGAACCGTAAGACCTGCCGGCTGGCTGAAATCAGAGTTAGAAGATCAGGCTGCGGGACTTACTGGTAATATTGATGATTTCTGGCCTGACCTTGTCAATTCATCATGGCGCGGAGGAAACGGAGAAGCCTGGGAAAGAGGCCCTTATTTCCTCGACGGACTGGTTCCTATGGCATATCTTCTTAATGATGAACGTCTTATAAATAAAGTGAAATCATGGATTGAACCTATACTTTCGAGCAGCAATGATACAGGCTGGTACGGCCCGGCCAAAAACAAAGACCGGTGGCCCCTTGCAGTCGCAAACAAGGTATTGATGCAGTATTATGAAGCAACAGGAGATAAAAGGGCCCTGGATGTTCTTACAAAATACTTCAGATACCTTCATGATTCAAAACCAGACTGGCCCGACAAGGAATGGAGGGGTGTGCGAGCAATGGAAAATGCAGTTACAGGTTATTGGTTATACAGGCAGACAGGAGAACCATGGATTCTTGAAACGATCAGTACCATACAGAAATACAGCCCGGACTGGACGACCTATTATGAAAAATTTCCGTGGGATTCAGCGGCAGTTGCAGAAAATAAGGTACCTCATAACTGGGGTCCTGAGGGACTGACGGCTCATGTTGTGAATAACGCCATGGCAGTCAAATACCCGGGTTTATGGTACCAGCAGTCAAAAGATGAGCGATTTAAAAAAGCAGCATTTTCAGGAATAAAAAAATATGACCAGAACCATGGTCAACCCGGAGGCAGATTCTCAGGCGATGAACATCTGTCGGGTAAAAATCCGGAGCAGGGAAGCGAACTTTGCTCTGTTGTTGAATATATGTTTTCTCTCGAAGAGCTCTATGAGATCTTTGGAACAAACACTTTAGCCGACAGACTTGAACTTCTCGCATACAATTCACTTCCCGGTACAACCACTCCCGACAATTGGGCACATCAGTATGATCAGCAGGCTAACCAGGTGCTGGTCTCGGCAGCAAAAAGAGACTGGAGCTCCAACGGAGACTATTCAAATATTTATGGTCTCATGCCTAATTTTGCCTGTTGCCTGGCAAACATGCACCAGGGCTGGCCAAAGTTTGTAGAAAGCATGTGGATGGCAACAAATGACAATGGCCTGGCTCTGGTAACCTACGGACCATCAATTGTTAAAGCCAAAGTTGGAAATGGCAGACAGGTGACAATTTCAGAAGAGACAAACTATCCCTTTGACGGATCTGTAAAACTCACAATTAATACTGAAAAAGCAGTCAGGTTTCCAATTGATCTCAGAATTCCCGGATGGGCAGATACAGTGAGTATATCATTTAGAGACAAGATCTTAAAAGTGACAAATCTAAGTACATATAGAATTGAGGGGAGATGGAAAAATGGGGATCAGATCTCTGTGAAATTGCCGATGCATTTACGTACTGAGAATACATACAATAATTCACTGTCACTGTTAAGGGGCCCGCTTTATTTCTCGTTACGTATAGATAAAAATTACAAAAGCATTAAAATTGACTATGACAACTTCAGCTACAAAGGGAGTGTCGACTGGGAAATAACTCCTGCGAGTCCATGGAACTACGGGCTGGTAATTAATAAAAATAATATAATGTCAGGAATGAAAATAACCGAAAATCCGGTAAGCAGGTTTCCTTTTGCCGATAAAGGAGACATGATCTGGTCAGCCGATTCAGCTAAATACTATTCATGGACGCAGGATGCACCGGTTATTATAAAAGCCAGGGGTATGAAAATACCGGAATGGGGTATGAAGGATAACTCGGCTGACATTCCGCCTTTAAGTCCGGTGAAACCGGAAGGAGATATCGAAGTTATAACGCTTGTTCCTTACGGATGTGCAAGGTTGCGGATCACTGAATTTCCTGTAATGGATATTGTCCTTATGGATAATCTTATACATCAGGAAAAATGATATATTGACTTAGATTCCGGTCGTTTTTTCCCTCAGCCATAATCTTTCTTCTTTTGAAAGAAATGGACTCAGCTTTTCATAAACTTCAGAATGATATGAATTAAGCCAGCCTATTTCTTTCTGATCAAGTAAAGAAATGTCAATCAGAGACTTATCGATATAACAAAGCGATACAGTATCAAATTTCAGGAATTTTCCGAATTCAGTTTCTTCATCTTCATAACATAGGATAAGGTTTTCAGTTCTGATCCCATATTCACCTTTCCTGTATATTGCCGGTTCATCAGAAAACAACATTCCCGGTCTGATGAAACTCTTCGAATCAGCTCCATATCCCTGTCCTATATTCTGCGGACCTTCGTGAACATTAAGACAGAATCCCACACCATGTCCGGTTCCATGGCCATAGTTCAGCCCGGCTTCCCACAACGCCCTCCTGGCGAGAAGATCAAGCTGGTAACCTCTTGTCCCTTCAGGAAATTTTGCCATCGCAAGGTTTATCGTTCCTTTCAGAACTAAAGAGAAATCCCGTTTCTGTCGGTCTGTCGGTCTTCCCAGGGAAATGGTCCTTGTAATATCTGTTGTACCGTCAAGATACTGTCCACCGGAATCGATAAGGAGTATTCCGTTAGTATCAATTATGTAATCCGATTCTGCAGTAGAAGTATAATGAGGTAATGCACCATGCTCATTAAATGCGACTATAGTTGAAAAGCTGGGTGAGAGAAAATTTTCATTCGCCGACCTTAAACTGTCTAATTTTTCACCAAGTGAAAGTTCTGATATCGGATCCAGGCCTGAATGTTGCTCTAACCAGTAGAAAAACTTTGTTAGAGCAACTCCGTCTTTTATCATCACTTTCCCGATATTTTCAATTTCAACCCTGTTTTTTATTGTCTTCAGACGTGAAGGAATTGTCAGATCCTCAATTATTTTCATCCCTGACATGATGGAATTAAACAGGTTTGAAGAAGTGGTTACCGGATTGAGAAGAATGGAGGAATCGGAGGATAAAGTTGATAAAATACCGGCTGTCTCTTCATATGGCAGCATAACAATACCAAGTTTATCGAATTCTGAAGCAAGCTTTAACGGGATTTTATCCTCGTCGATAAAAAGCAGGATCTGTTCATGCCCTACAATTGCAAAGGATAAAAGCAAAGGGCTGTACTTAATATCATATCCCCGTATATTAAGCAACCACATAATATCATCCGTTGAGGTCAGAAGATGATAATCAATTCCTTTCATTCTCATCTGTTCCCTGACTTCAGTGATTTTAACTGCCCGCTCCTTTCCACAGAACCTTACTGAATGATCAAAAGCCTGTGAATCAGGCATCAGAGGACGGGCTGACCACAGATCTGAAATAAGATCGCAATTAAAATCGAATATTATATTTTTGCCATCCAATAATTTTTCAATCTTTCTTGTCTGTTCAATTGAAAAGATTCTGCCGTCAAGTCCTATTTTGCTTCCGGGACTAATGTTTTCAGCTATCCAGTCAGTAAAACCACTATTATTAATTTGAGAAGATGTCATAAGGTTACAACCTGAACCAGACAGCTGGTTCTCAGCCTGAATAAAATACCTGGAGTCGGTCCATAACCCTGCAAATGAATCAGAAATGACTACTGTAGCAGCCGATCCGGTAAATCCTGTAAGCCATGAAATTATAAGCCAGTGATCAGGCACATATTCTCCAAGATGCGGATCAGTTGAAGGAATAATATAAAAGCTGATATTATTCTCCTTCATAAGAGCCCTCAGCAATGCAAGCTTTTCGGCGTGGAAATTCATTTTTAATGTGTGACCTGTTAATATCAAATATCACAATGATATGCAGATATTAGACTGCAACCGTATATTACTCACATCAGAAAAGTTTGCAAAATGATGTTACCAATTGATTTTCTTCATAAACTTTTTACTTCGTTAACAAGATTCTGCAGAGTGCTCTTTGCGTCACCGAATAACATCCTGGTCTTATCATTATAAAAGAGCATATTTTCGATGGCAGCATAACCTTTGCCCATACCACGTTTCATGACAATGATGTTTTTAGCATCGCGTGCCTTTATTATCGGCATTCCGTAAATAGGACTGGAAGGATCATCTTCTGCAGCAGGATTCACCACATCGTTTGCACCTATCACTACAAGAACATCAGTATTCGGGAGATCAGGATTTATCTCATCACTCTCAATCAGCTGTTCATAAGGCACATCTGCTTCGGCAAGCAATACATTCATATGCCCAGGCATGCGTCCTGCAACAGGGTGGATAGCATATTTTACCTCTACTCCCTTCTCTTCCAGTAAGCTTATCTAATTCGTGGCAGATATGCTGAGCCTGGGCAACAGCAAGACCATAACCTGGTACTATTACTACTTTCTTTGAATAGCTTAAAAGAACAGCAGCATCTGATATTGATATCTCTTTTACCGAACCGGTGACAGTTATATTGGTCTGGCCTCCGCCTCCGAATACTCCAACAATGACGTTAAGTAAGTGAACGGTTCATTGCCTTGCACATAAGAATAGTCAGAATAGTCCCTGCCGACCCTACCAGAATTCCTCCTGTAAGCATTACCTGGTTGTTGTAAAGAAAACCTCCCATTGCTGCAGCAACACCGGTAAATGAGTTCAAAAGTGAGATAACAACCGGCATATCGGCACCACCTATCGGCATAACAAACAGAACACCGTAAATAACCGCAACAACGAACATTATGTATATTAAGGGAGTCAACTCACTGCTTGCCTGAACATGGCGTGTCATAATATAAACTATGAATCCGATCAAAACTGCAAGAATCGTCATATTGACATACTTCATTGCTTTTATGCGCATATCACCTATCCAGCCGTCGAGCTTTCCAAATGCTATCATGCTACCTGCCCAGGAAACAGTTCCGATCATAAGACCGAGGAGGATGGCAAGCACATGTCCGTTTGCCATACCGCTTTTTGCTATTAACTCCGGACTTACATGCGGAAATTCCATCATCGAAATAAGGGCTGCAGCAGCGCCGCCCATTCCATTAAAAAATGATACAAGCTGAGGCATTGCCGTCATTTTAACCCGTTTTGCAATAACCAGCCCTATGACGCTTCCGATTCCTATTGCAATAAGAATAAGAGGTATATTACCTATCGGCATTCCGTCTTTTCGATGGAAAAGTATAGTTGCAATTATTGCCATGGTCATTCCAACAGCAGCAATAGAATTTCCTCTGCGGGCAGTAAGAGGATGACTTAACATTTTTAAACCAAAAATGAAAAGAACTGAGGCAATTACATATGTAATCTCCAATATCGAGATCCCGGTCTGAAATTGTGGTAACTGGTTCATAAAAACGATTATTAATCAGGTTATTGCTTCTTCTTTTTAAACATCTCAAGCATCCGGTCAGTTACCACGAACCCTCCTACAACATTAAGTGTCCCCAATACGACAGCCAGAAATCCCAATATCATCGATCCGGTATTATCGGCATGACCCATTACTATAATTGCACCAATAATTACTACACCATGAATCGCATTGGCACCTGACATAAGCGGAGTATGAAGTATAGAAGGAACATGACTTATCACTTCAATACCAAGGAATATTGACAGAATAACAATGAATATTGCTTCACGGTATAACAAGAAAAACGCAAGAATTTTTTCCATGATATCTTTTATTTTATATTTAGCATTTGCTTAACTCGCTGACTGATATACTCTTTGCCATGAACGGCAGTTGTTCCGTTTATAATATCATCCTGCATGTTTAAAATAAGTTTTGCATCCTTATCAACCATTATCTTCAACAGGTTAATGATATTGCATCCGAACATTTTGCTGGCATCGGATGGTAAATCAGACGGATAATCGGATTTTCCGACAATATGAACCCCGTTTACTACAATATTCTTCCCGTTTTCAGTCAATTCGCAATTACCTCCTGTTGATGCGGCAAGGTCAATGACGACAGATCCAGGTTTCATTGAAAAGACTGTCTCTTTCAGTAAAAGAACCGGGGCTTTCTTTCCAGGTATCTGGGCAGTAGCAATTACAACGTCAGAGGCAATTGCATGATTCTGTATCAGTTCCTGTTGTTTCTTTTTGAATCCTTCAGTTTGCTCCACGGCATATCCACCTGCAGCAGCATCTTCTTTAGCTCCTTCGACTTCAATAAACTTTCCTCCCAGGCTCTTAACTTCCTCTTTTACAGCGGATCTTACATCAAATACTTCAACTATTGCACCAAGTTTCCTGGCAATTGCAATAGCCTGCAATCCTGCAACTCCGGCTCCCAGAACAAGCACCCGTGATGGTTTGATCGTTCCGGCTGCAGACATAAACATCGGGAAAAATCGTGGTAGCAATGAGGCAGCATCAAGCACAGCTTTATAACCCGAAACAGTAGCCATCGATGAGAGTATATCCATTGACTGGGCTCTTGTAGTCCTGGGGATAAGATCAAGTGCAAGAACCGATAAGCCGTGAAGACGTGCTTTTTCAACCATTCACTATTGGCAACCGGATTAAGTACAGAGCATAATACCTGACCTTCTTTAAAAGAAGCAATATCATCATCAACAGGAGGATTTATGGAAAGCAACATCCGGGCTTCAGATTTTACACCCTTTCTCTCAGCAATTCTGGCCCCGGCAGCAAGGTAAGCAGAATCTGAAGCAAATGCTCTTTCACCGGCCTTCGATTCTACCAGCACATCGATTCCCATTTTTTTCAGTGCTATAACTTCTGCAGGAAGGATGGCGACCCTGTTCTCGTTCCTGTTTCTTTTAAAATGCCTATTATCATAAGTATGGAGTTTGAAAGTGCCGTATGTTTAAATCAGAAATTAGTTACCAATATAATAAACAATACTTTATTCACACATCCCGAATATTGATAAAAACGAATTCAGGGCTTAATTTTATCAAATGTAACTTCAAGAATCAGTGTTTCACCGGGTGAAATTACAAATCTTTTCTGACCGAGATCTCTTTCCCATAAAAGCCGCTATTCATTCCATAAGCCAGATCAGGAGACACAATAAGAAGTCTTTTTTCTCCTGCTTTCATATCCTTAATGCTTCATTCAAACCTTTAATCAATTCATCTTTTCCCGAGGTATGTGAAAACTACAGGTTTTGATCCTGGAACCGGTTTGCCGTCGTCGGCATGAACTAACAAAATTTAAACCCGAAATTAATTTTCCGCTGTATTTCAGATAAACAACAGAACCATTTTCAGGTCTTTTACCTTCTCCCTGGATCAGATACTTTATATCTCATACCATCCGGTAATGTATTGCAGCCCCGGATAGTTATCAGCAATAAACTTTTCTTCCCTGGATTTTCTCAGTTCCTTTTCATATTCAACTTCCCTCCACTGTTTGTCCACAAGCTCTTTAAATGTCTCATCATTTACAATAAATTTCTCAGCTTCCGGGCCTGTTCTTATTATAGTTACAGAATATGTTGTATCGCCCTGAGCTATCTTATTTACAACATCCATTCCATCAACAACCTCACCGAAGAGAGTATAGTTTCCATCGAGATAAGATCTGTCGGCAAGAGTTATATAGTATTCGCATGTATTTGTGTTTGGGCCGTCGTTTGCCATGCCTATCATACCTGCTTTATTATGGCTCAGGTCGCTGATCTCATTGGGAATCATGTACCCTGTTGAATTAACATCTGAATTCGCCGGGTCTTTCACTACTTCAGGCTCACCACCCTGTATTACATGTCCTTTTACTACCCTGTGCCAGATTGATCCTTTATAAAAGGGTATCCCTAACGGATATGTTGCATTTGTCAAAGTTCCTTCAGCCAGCCCCACAAAGTTTGCCACAGTCATTGGCGCATTCTTATAATCCAGCAAAACAGAGAATTTTCCTTTATTGGTATTAAAATCGGCATAGATTCCATCAGGCATAAAAAATTCCTCACGTGAAAGGAGATGATCGAGATTTGCTGCACCATAGGCTACTACTGCTGTCACTAATGATGAATATTCCTCATATGCAGGGATTATCTCATTATAGGTATCGAGTGTAGAATGCCAGGTACGGCTATACTGGTGTTCTCCTTTCGTACTGAAACCAAACGCAGGTACTCCTTTCTGTAAAAAAGAGTAAGTATCAGTACCTCCTCTTCCTCCTTTTCTCAAAGATTTGCTTCTTTCAGTGAGCTCAAATGGATATTTTGGGTTGAGGGGCAGAATTGGTTTAATAAGTTGCTGAAAATCAGCCATCATAGCTTTAGGCACACTTAATCCTGATATACAGTTTGTTCCTCCGTCGCGATTAAAAACCACAGATATCCTGGGAAGTTTATCAGGATTTTGTTTCACCCACTCAGTTGAGCCAAGAAGGCCATATTCTTCACCAGCCCACAGATGAACCATAATTGTACGTTTGGGCCTTCCACCTGCAGCAAGAATAAGCCTGGCTGCTTCCATTGCAACTGTAGCACCAGAAGCATTGTCGATAGCAGCTGAAGCACCGTCAAATCCATCAAGATGGCCTCCAAGAATAACATATTCGTCAGGATATTGAGTGCCAGGAATCCAGCCTATTACATTATGATATTTAATCGGGCCTGGCCTGAAATAGTTTCTGATATCAAATTCCAGTTCAACCTTTTCCCCTTTTATTACCATTTCCTTTATCTCATTATATTGTTTATCAATGAGTTTAATATCAGGCAGTGAAGGAAGGTTTTCCCAAGAATCAACTTTACCATATAGTAACCTTATTGGAAATGTTGAAAGCTGTATAGTTCCGAGTGCACCTGCTTCACGTATCAGCTTTGTAAGTTCAGATTCACCTGCACGATCACGCGGCCATCCCGTATTTACTCCGTCAATTAATATCCATGCTCCTTTAACGCTGTCCCTTACTTGCCAGAATTCCTCAATTGTTCTGGGGGAAAGCATTACATGTCCTCTCTGACGACCCTTTGTGCCTGAAGTATAAGATGGAGTACCAAAATCAAGAGTGAGCTCCCTGGGCGTTACCATCTTACCAAACCATGCTCCCCTGTTAAACCCGACTGCCATTTCGCCAGTTTCCTGCATTTCAGCCATCATTCCCCATGATTTCATTGTATTGACAGCCCATAAACATGCACTGTGATAACCATCAGAACCGGTCAGCCTGTCTCCAATTCTGTTAGTAAGGTAATCTAAATGCTCCATGACCTTGTTGTCGGTAGTTCCAAGGTCAATTATTTTATCAATTACAGGATCGTTCTGACCAGAGACCAGAAGAGAGATAAATAGAAAAACATTCAGGAAAAATGGTCTAAGAATATTCATTTCAATTAATATTATTTTTTACTTCTGAGCTCTTATTTTAGTATTTTGAAAAATGTCGTTAATTGCCTTTTTGGGGCTGTTGAAAAAGTCATTTAGTTTCCTGATTTCCGAAAAAACTCCTTAACCAGAAATTATTCGCTTCATTTTTTGCATGAACGGCTTTTTCTCCACCCCAACCATGCCGACCTTCGGGATATAACATGAACTGGAAGACCTTACCTTCATCTTCCAATCTAGATATCAGGTAGATAGAATTCTGGAAATGAACATTGTCATCCATATCTCCATGAATCATATAGAGTTTACCAACATAATTCTTCACATACGGAAGAGTGGAAGATTCTTTATAACCCTCCGGATTATCCTGAGGAGTATCCATATATCGTTCTGTATAAACATCATCATATAGCCGCCAGTCTGTTACTGATGAGCCGGCAAAACCATGTGTCCAGAAACCGGCACCTTTAGTCAGCGCAAGGCAGGTCATATAACCTCCGAAAGAACTTCCGGTAATGCCGATACGGGTGCTGTCGACAAATGGTTTTGATCGCAACCATCTCACAGCATCTTCATAATCAAGAATTTCCCATTTTCCAAGGTTCCGGTAAAGATAGTCAAGTCCTTTCCTTCCGAATTGACCAGATCCACGATGATCGACGGTAAATGTAATTATTCCGTTCTGTGCATACCAGGAAGGCTTATAACCTGTCCACCTGTTTACAACATTTTTAAAATCAGGTCCACCATAGATGGTAAATACCACCGGGTATTTCTTCGTCGGGTCAAAATTTACCGGAAAAGTAATTATTGCAGGCATATTGAACAGTCCGTCTGATGTCATAATTTTTACCATGTCGCCCCTGGAATTATTTAAAGGATCAAAAAACGGCTGGTCAAACTTATAGACCTCTCTGATAAGTTTACCGCTCTTATTATAGGCGACTATTGACCCGGGACTTAAGATACTATTCCATGTATCAATAAAGTAGCTTCCTTTCGGTGAAATACTTACAGTATGAGTACCCTCACCCTTGGTAATCTGCAAAAGATTTTTGCCATCAAGACCGACCCTGTAGGCATGACTGTCAGTTGATTCAGCCCCTGTTGCAGAGAAATATATCACTTTCTTATCCTCATCAACCCTGTTGATACTGGTCACCCTGAAATTGAAATTTGTCAGCTGAGCAATTAATTTCCCATCCCATCCATAATAATAAAGATTTTCCCAGTTACTCATATCGGTGCGAAGAATAAAACCTGAACCTTTTTTCATTACATAAATGTCTTCATGAAATTCAACCCAGCTCTTTCTTTTTTCATTGTATATTGTTGTAAAGTCACCAGTCTGAGCATCAGCAAGAATGAAATTAAGATCATTCTGATCGCGATTCAATACCTGTACCGCGAGTTTTTTACTGTCCGGGGTCCAGAATGGCCAGGCTATATACTGGTCGATATTATAATCTGTTTTTACCCATGTTGTCTTAGTTGTTGTTAAGTTTGCAATACCCATTTTTACCTTTGGATTCGGGTCACCGGGGTTTGGATACGGGGTTGCTTCTATCTTGCCATGAATACCATCAGGTTCATCTAACCTGTTGAGGGTGAAAACAGGCACATCGGTCTCATCAGTTCTCAGGTATGCAATTTTATTCCCGTCAGGCGACCACCAGAATGCTGCGTAATGGCTTGGCCTTTCAAGGATCTCCTCCATATATACCCAGGAACAATAACCGTTATAAATCTTATCTGCAGCATCAAATGTCAATCGTGTTTCCTTGTTATCAGACAGGTTATATACATAAAGGTCTTTGTTTTTTGTATAAGCAATTTTCGTTCCGTCAGGAGAAAAACGGGCATTCACTTCCGGGGCACTGTCGTTGGTTAATCTTTTCAGTTCTTTATCACCTATTGTAAAAAAGAACAGGTCATTATCTTTAAATATTACAACACTTCTTTTATCCGGACTGATCACATCGTTAACATTTAATGTAATTCCTCCGGGGAGAGCCTTATTAAATATCTCTCTTTCTGATTCAGGAGCAGGGATTACAACTCCTTTCCCGGTTTTTATATCAACGCTCTGAATAACAGGATTTTTATCAGCATCAAATGTACGGATCTGATAGTGAGTGTCATCAGTCCATCCTATTATACCAACCTGATTGCCTCCACGTTGAGGCATCTGAGCTTTTGCAGGATTTACCAGCACTACTGTCGTTAATAACAGTAAAATTGAAATTTGAAGAAAACGCAATCTTCTCATGATGATTATATTAAAATTATGAATATTCAATAACGGAAAAACAAAAATAGAAAATTTTATCCTGAATACATTTGGAATGCTCAATATCACTTCCGATGAAATTGACAAACTTTTCGTACTTTTACAAAGCAAAATGAAGGGAAAGGGTATCGATACAAAATCTATACAGGAGATCGGGTGGTTAAAGCTTGATAATGCAGCAAAATTGTTCCCGGCAATAATGTCGGGGGAACTGACAGCAGTATTCAGGATAACCGCTACTCTTAAGAAGCCGATAAAATTCTCTGCAATCAAAGAGGCCGTGGAGAAAACATCAAAGCGTTTCCCATATTTCAGTGTTTCTCTGGGAAGCGGATTATTCTGGTATTATCTTGAATACAATAAGCAGCTTCCACGTATTCAGACAGAGGAGATGATACCATGTACCGCTTTTGCAGCCAAAAGAAGAAATGAACCTCTTTACCGGATCCTGGTCAAAGAAAACAGGATATCTGTTGAGTTTATACATATACTCACCGACGGAGGCGGTGCCCTTGAATATCTTAAGTCGTTGCTTTATACCTATTTCAGATTAAATGGGAATACTCTTCATTCTTCTGAAGGAATTATTTTACCTGAAAGCCCGATAAATGAAGAAGAGATGGAAGATGGATATAAAAGGTTTTTCAGGAAACAAATACCACCCCCCGGAAAGCTGACAAAGGCATGGCATATGCCTTTCAAACTGGACGAGAAACCACGGCTGAAAGTGATCCGTTCTGAAATTGCCCTTGATAAACTTCTTGAAACTGCCCGAAGCTATAAAGTATCCGTTACGGAATATATTGTTTCAGTATATCTGTTCACTCTTCCGGCAACGGCTATGGTGTATTCATCCGTGACGTCAAGACCTATGAGCGATACTAAATCCGCTTTCGATTTATCGAACGTATTCTGCGCATTGATAAGACTGACTTCGTCAAATGCAACCGCCGACTGTTGGCGATACACGTCACTGATGGAGAGTGCACCGACCCGATTGGATTCCACAATCCGCTCCAGCTGCTTTTGATCGCGTATGAGATTTTCCTGACTCACTTTTACCAATTGTTCATTGCGCAGCACAATGAGATAATCAGCCTGGACCTGAAAAACGATGGACTGTTTTGTCCGCACAAACTGCTGCTCTGCCATCGTTGACGCTGACGCTGCCTTGCTGAAATTTGATTCGCGCGACAGACCATCGAACAAGGTATAATTTAAATACGCTCCAGCAACTTACGATGACGTCAGATTGGATCCACCTGAGGGAAGATATGTTCCCGTTCCTGAATTGTAAATGAGTCCTGAAGGCGATTCGCTTTGGTTCCGCGTCCAGCTTGAAGATGCCGACAGTGTCGGGAGGTAAGAACCGTATGCCGAGAGTACTCCGCTTTTTGCGGCATCAATTTCGTTAGCCGCCTGTTGAATGTTTAAATTATGTTGAAGAGAAACAGCGATAGCATCATTGAGTGTGAGTGTTACCGTCGTAACGGTTTGTGCGGTGCAAAGGGAAACTGCGAATACGACCAGGGCTATAATTTTTTTCATCGAAACATCTCCAATGTTTATGAGATTGGTTGGAAATAATAAACTACTTCATATAAACGGTCAATTTTCGGTAAAGTTGCACTGTTCCGCTTAAAACCCAACATACAACTCGGCGGTCAGGTTCCTGCCGGTTTTTATAAATTATCCTACCCTTAAGCAGACTATTATGTAATGTA
>CAVVGP010000135.1:0-5473 GCA_963747625.1 uncultured Bacteroidales bacterium
AAGAATCATTCAATGCAATTTCAAAAAAATCGTATAGAATTTTTAAAAGCAGGGGCTGGAGTGAAAATGGTTATGTATTGTATATTACAATTTATTTAAAGAATATCATTAGAATAGTCTCAGGTAAAAAATTACGTAAGGTCAGGAAACAGATTATGTTCCGATTTGACTGATGCGCTGAAATTTTGAATTTCAAAGATTCATTCTGAGATTTTATATCACTTAATTCCTATAAGGAAATCAGCTTAAGATCATGATAAATATTCTATATCTTACTACCACAGATTGGGGATGGATTAAACAGAGACCTCATTTTATTGCTGAAGGTCTTTCAAAATATTACTCCCTTACCTTTATAGGACTTAAAGTATACAATAGAACCGGACATGTTAAAAATGATTCAGCAGTCAAAATTCATGAACTATTTCGACTGCCCTTCGAACGCATTTCTTTAATAAAGAAGGTCAATTCATACTTATATAGGTTACAGTTAAGGAAGTTATTGACTCCGTATGACCTGTTATGGTTTACATCGCCCATATACTTTTCATTTATTCCTGCAGAGCAATTGAGGAATAAATTGGTTATATATGATATAATGGATGATATTCTCGAGTTTCCAGAAAAAAAGAAAGACAAAAAAGAACTTAAACAAATTGCTTCCGTTGAAAGTAATTTGGTGCAAAGAGCAGATTTAATATTTACATCAGCTTCTTATTTAAAGGAAAAGATAATCCAGAGATACGGTGTGAAAACTGTTCATATCATTAATAATGCACTGGTACCCATTAAAGACTCCTATGAAAATCAAGTTCTTCCAGAAAGGTTAAAAAAATTTCTATTTTCTAAAAAGATAAAGTTATTTTATATTGGTACAATTTCTACATGGTTTGATATTAACTTATTAATTAAGTTATTAGCTGCGAATAATGGTATAGAGATAATGCTCTTCGGCCCGACCGATATTATTATACCTGAATGTGATCGGTTAAAATATTTTGGTCCGATAGAACATGATCTGATTTTCAAAGTAATGCAGGAAGCTGATGCATTGATCATGCCATTTCAGGTAAATGAACTCATCAGATCAGTAAATCCAGTCAAATTATACGAATATATCTACAGTGTAAACCTTGGATATCGATCTATTACAAGAGTTAGATCAGTTTGATAAATATGTATATTTTTATAGAACTACTGATGAACTCCAAAAATTAATAAATCAATTGGCCTGCCGAGAACTAATGCCAAAGGCTAATATTAAAGAAGCGCGTTTGTTCTGTTCAAATAATACCTGGGAAACCAGGATCGATCAGATAAGAATTCTTCTTGGATCAGTGAAACCTGTTTTGGGCTCTTTTAATATTGATTAAAAAAACCAGACCATTTTAGAGTGAAAGAGTTTAAATTTTGCCCAATAGAAATAAATAAGTTTTGCATAGATTGATAAAAAAAATTCGCGAAAATAGTCTGACAACTATTGTTATCATTTACAATCTGTTATTATTGATTTATTCATTTGTTCATTATAGCTATCCTACAATTTTAACTCTTGTTTTGTCTTTTTATCTGGTGCTTACGATAACTTATAAGAAGTTGTATCAAGAAAATAATATAATCTTTATGCTTTTTGTCCTATGGCAACTTATTACATTTATTTTTTATTTTGTTTCACCATATTCTTCCAGATTAACCGGGAAACTGTATTTAATAATTGCCACTTTAAGTTTTTATTTGATTCCACAAATAGTTTTTTTTAGTTTGGGAGCACTTTTACAAGAAAAAGTATTGCATAAAGCTGCTTTGTTCCTGATTAATATGAATTTTTTTGCAATTACGATCGGAATAATTGATTATTTTTCTCTTAAGCTTTTATATCAAGCACATTATATCCTAAATGGAATACCTTTAAATGCCTATTACAGAGTACAATCGTACTTTGGAACACCAATGGTTTCAGGTTGTGTTTGTGCCACTTCATTAATATTAACTTATGCTCTGATCAAGAATAAATTCCGGAAATATCTTTTTCTGTTTGTGTTCACTTTGGGATTAATTCTAAGCATGGCCAGAGGAGCCTGGATAGCAAGTATAATAAGTTTATGTTATTTTTTAATTGTTTCTAAGTCAGTAAGATGGGTAATTTCAAAAAAAATAATTATTTTCATAGTTATTATTATAATAATTTCTGCCTTCTCATCAAGGTATCTGATTAATTATTTACACTCTGAGAATTCTGTTCAACTGCATAATCGATTCCTTGTATTGTCACATGCTTCTTTAGAAAGGGATGCACAGTGGAAAAGAGGGTTTGATGTATTTTTAAAATATCCCTGGGGAGTTGGGGCCGGACTGCTGAGCCATAAAGGAGCTCATAGTAATTTTGGAATTACTGTCGCTGATGGCAATTATTTCAGGATTCTTGGTGAACTGGGCATACTCGGGTTTGTCTTGTTTGTCACGTTACTTTTTTATGCTATCTATATTACTCACACGCGGAAATACTATCTAATAACATCTCTTCTGATTATATATACCCTGCAGGCGATAGGCACAAACGTATTTGATCTGATGTATACATCATACCTTTTTTGGCTGCTTATTGGTATTTCCTTCAATCTTAACAAAGATAAAACACTTAATCAGGTATAGTTTAATGACGGGAATCATAATTCTTAATTACAATTCTTTTGCTGATACTATAAAATGCATTCATTCGATTGAGGAATATACTAAAACTTCATATAAAATTTATGTGGTCGACGGTTGTTCAAATGATAACTCTTATGAATATCTCACAGAATATTTCAAAGATTATAAAGACGTCAAAATTCTTAAATCCGATATTAATGGCGGATATTCTTACGGAAATAATATTGGAGCAAAGCAGGCAATTGAGGAAGGTGCTGAAGCAATACTTATAATGAATCCTGATGTACTTCTTGAATCCAATGCAGTTGATTTAATGAATTATGCTTTATTAGACCAAAATGATTTAGCAGTAGTTGGACCAAGAATTCTCAATATTGATGGTAAGGATATCCAGTTTGCATCTAAACTCTATACATTAAGCGGATTTCTTTGTTCTAAAAAACCATTAGCATATCTAAAAAGCAGATTTATTTCAGGGCACAGATATTATAGTTATAGTTCACAAAATGATTATTGTTTCCAGGGAATGGTATCGGGATCTTGTTTTATGATAAAAGCAAGTGATTTCAGTTCAATTGGTTTTTTTGATGCAAACGTATTTTTATATTATGAAGAAGATATAATTGCTTATAAACTATTCGATCTGAATAAATTTACAAAAATTATCTCTGATGCTGTTGTCGTTCATAACCATTCAAATACCGTAAAAAAAGAGGGAGAAGCTTTTACGCGGTTGCACAGATTTATTAGTTCTCAGTATGTACTCAAGGAATATGCAGGATTAAATAAAATTCAATTCATATTTGTCTCATTATTTCATTTTTTTCCTTTTACATTAAATGCTATATTTTACAAATCTTATCGAAAACTTTATCCTGTATTTTTGAAGAAATTAGGATCATTATACTTGAACTATTCTTAGCTATATTCTCCGAACATGATTTTAGTGTACATTATTAAGATCTTTTTTGCATTTTAAACCGAAGTGAAAGTATTTATACTTCTCCGATCCCAGTAGCATCCATACCAAGCGATGGATATCATCATTATCGGAAAAAGGTGTTGAAATTTTTTTATTTGGGATCAATAAGAATGATAACAATTTCTATAGTCAGCATAAAAATATAACAGTGTATGCTTTGAATATTACTTCTGATTTAAAAAGATTGTCCCCACGTAAATTAAAGTATTTAGAAGTTTTATCCACACTCAGAAAGAAAATAAAGGAATTTCAGCCAGATATTCTTCATGCACACTATGCTTCAAGTTATGGATTCTTGGGAGCACTGACAGGCTTCCATCCATTCATTATTTCAGCATGGGGAAGCGATGTTTACGACTTCCCGAACATTTCGTTCTTACACAGATCAATTTTAAAGTATAATTTATCCAAGGCAGATTATTTGCTTTCAACAAGTAATATATTGGCTCAGGAAATTAAAAAGTATACTGCAAAATTAGTTGAAATAATCCCCTTCGGAGTTGATTTGAAGCTTTTTAGAAAAATTGCCGTTGAATCCCAAAATGACGAATTTATTGTTGGAACTGTAAAGACTTTAGCTGCAATATACAGGATCGATATTCTCATAAAATCATTCAAGCTGGTTGCAGATAATAATCCCCATGTCAATATTAAACTATTGATAATAGGGGATGGGCCTGATAGAAATAAATTGCAAATTCTTGTTCAACAACTGGGTATTGAAAATTATGTTCAATTCAATGGAAATATAGAAAATAGCCTATTGCCTGATTATTATAATAAGTTCTCAGTATTTGTCTCTTTATCTGATTATGAGAGTTTTGGAGTTGTAGCGGTTGAAGCAATGGCCTGTGAATGTCCGGTAATAGTTTCAGATGCTGATGGTTTTAGCGAAGTCGTTGAAAATAATAAAACCGGGTTCATTGTGCCTAAAAGAGATGCTATTGCGACTCAGCTTGCAATTCAAAAATTCCTGGATGATGATTCATTGCGTCAGAATATGGGTAAAAAGGGAAGAGAAAGAGTAATGAGATTATATGATTGGGATATGAACATCGGGCAAATGCTGGATTTTTATAATAAAGCTGTATCTGAAAAATGAGAATCCTTTTAATAGATCATTACGCAGGTTCCCCAAAATATGGGATGGAATTCAGGCCTTATTATCTAGCCAGGGAATGGTATAAAGAAAAGCATGAAGTCAGGATTATAGCAGGCTCATTTTCTCATCTCAGAAATACTGAACCGGATCCCGGAGAAGAGATAATTGATGATATTAAGTATTTCTGGCTAAAAACAATTAAATATAAAGGAAATGGGATATTAAGGTTTCTTCTCGATATTCCAGTTCGTTTTAAAGCTATTTATATTTTCAAAAAAACTCACTGCAGATTCTAAGCCCGATGCAGTTATTGCATCATCAACATATCCGCTGGACATTTATCCTGCATATTGGATTGCAAAAAAGAACAAAGCTAAATTGATTTTTGAGCTCCATGATATGTGGCCCTTGTCCCCAATGGTCATTGGAGGTTTTTCAAAATACAACCCACTAATTATACTACTTCAAAAAGCTGAAAATTTTGCTTGTCGAAAAAGCAACTGCTATATATCGCTTTTAAGCAACGCAAAAGATTATCTCATGCAACATGGATTAAAAGACGAAAAGTTTTTTTACGTACAAAATGGGTTTTCAAGTGAGGAAATGAATGCAAGAAGAGCCCCGATCCCCGAAGAACATCGGATTTATTAATTAGATTAAAAAGGGAATCAAAATTAATTGTTGGATATGTTGGCGGACATTCTCCTTCAAATGCATTAGGTAGTTTTTTATCGGCT
>CAVVGP010000136.1:0-27871 GCA_963747625.1 uncultured Bacteroidales bacterium
ACCCTCGGCCAGCCGCCCCGCCCGTTTGGCGGCGGCCGGGACCGAGCCGCCCATCCAGATCGGCGGGTGCGGCCACTGAACCGGACGGGGCGTGACGCGCGCCCCGGCGTCCGCGAAATTCGAACAGCTCGCCCGTCCAGGCCGCCTTCAGCGTCGCGATGGCCTCTTCGGTCAGGCCTGGACGATCCTTCATCTCGCGCCCGAACATATCGAACTCGAAGGGGACGTAGCCTCCGGCAACGGTGACATCGACCCGGCCGCGGCTAAGATTGTCGAGCACGGCGATGTCTTCGGCGAGGCGCAGCGGATCGTGCAGCGGCGCGATGATCGCCATGAATTGCAGCCGGATTTTACGCGTCCGCGCCGCCATCGCCGCCGCCAGCACGATGGGCGACGGCAAATAGCCGTCGGCCACGCCGTGATGTTCGGAGAGGGTGACGCCGTAAAAGCCGTTTCCGTCGGCATATTCCGCCATGTCGACGGCGGCCTGGTACAAATCGTCATGGGTCGCGCCGCCGGGAAAGGCGCGCAGATCGAAGCGAAGGGAAACGGAAGGCATGGCGAACCATTTCTTGTGTGGCTGTGACTTTAGCAGCAGACCACGGGGATGGAAGCGGAATTGCCGTTATGTGGCGCATCTGCTAGCTGCAATGGCGCAATGCAACGATCGATCAGCCGTCTTTCCTGTCTGGCGCTTATGGTAGCGTTCGGGCCGCTCGCCGGCTGCGGAACGGCGACGCTCGATCTTGCCGGCTATCCCGACGCCGCGCATGACAGGCTGTATCGCGACGGCCGGCTGGGCGACGACGGGGTCTTGCCGATTTCGATCTTCGCAAGGCGTGGCGGGCGCTGTCGGAGCCGGCCGCGCATTCTTGATATGACAAGAGCGGCGTCAGGGCCGCCGAACAGGACACATCGTTATTATGGCGCGTTACAATTTCCGTGAGACCGAGGCCAAGTGGCAACGATTTGGGAGGAGCGCGGACGTTCCCCGCGACCGAGGAACCGGCGCGCGCCAAATACTATGTGCTGGAGATGTTCCCCTATCCGTCGGGACGCATCCACATGGGCCATGTGCGCAACTATACGCTGGGCGACGTGGTCGCGCGCTACAAGCGCGCGCAGGGCTTCAACGTGCTGCATCCGATGGGCTGGGACGCCTTCGGCCTGCCGGCCGAGAACGCGGCCATGGAGCGCGGCGTCCATCCGGCCAGACTGGACCTACGACGAACATCGCCGCCATGCGCGACGCAGCTGAAGCGCATGGGCCTGTCCTATCGACTGGACGCCGCGAGATCGCGACCTGCGATCCCGACTATTACCGGCATGAGCAGAAGATGTTCCTCGACTTCCTGCGGCCGGGCCTGGCCTATCGCGAGAGAGTCCTGGGTCAACTGGGACCCGGTCGAGCAGACCGTGCTGGCCAACGAGCAGGTGATCGACGGCCGCGGCTGGCGCTCGGGCGCGCTGGTCGAAAAGCGCAAGCTGAGCCAATGGTTCCTGAGCATCACCGACTATGCCGACGAGCTGCTGGACGGCGCTGAAGACGCTGGACCGCTGGCCCGAGAAGGTGCGGCTGATGCAGGAGAACTGGATCGGCCGGTCGGAAGGCGCTGCGCCTGCGCTTCCCGTTCGACGGGCGTCGCGAGCGAGTCGGCTCGAGGTCTACACCACCCGGCCCGACACGCTGTTCGGCGCGTCCTTCTGCGCGATCTCGCCCGACCATCCGCTGGCCGCGGAACTGGCGCGAGGACGATCCGGCGCTGGCCGACTTCATCGCCGAGTGCAGCCGCATGCGGCACCAGCGAGGCCGCGATCGAGACCGCCGAGAAGAGGGGCTACGACACCGGCCTGACGGCCGTGCACCCGTTCGATCGCCGACTGGCAGCGCTGCCGGTCTATGTCGCCAATTTCGTGCTGATGGACTACGGCACCGGCGCGATCTTCGGCTGTCCGGCGCACGACCAGCGCGACCTCGATTTCGCCCGCAAATACGGCCTGCCGGTGACGCCGGTGGTGCTGCCGCCGGGCGCCGACCCGGCGACCTTCGCCGTCGGCGACGAGGCCTATACCGGCGCCGGCGCGCTGGTCAATTCGCGGTTCCTGGACGGGCTCGGACGTCGAAGCCGCCAAGGCCGCGGCGATCGACCGAGCTGGAGAGCTCAGGGCGCGGGCGACGGCACGACGGTCTATCGCCTGCGCGACTGGGGCGTGTCGCGCCAGCGCTATTGGGGCTGCCCGATCCCGGTCATCCATTGCGCCGCGTGCGGCATCGTGCCGGTGCCGGAGAACGATCTGCCGGTGACGCCTGCCCGAGGATGTGACCTTCGACCAGCCCGGCAATCCGCTGGCGCGTCACCCGACCTGGAAGCACGTCGCCTGCCCGACCTGCGGCGGCGCGGCCGAGCGCGAGACCGACACCTTCGACACCTTCTTCGAAGTCTCCTGGTATTTCGCCCGCTTCTGCTCGCCCGCACGCGACGCGACGCGCCGTTCGACCCGCGCGGCGGCGCGACTACTGGCTGCCGGTCGACCAGTATATCGGCGGCATCGAGCATGCGGTGCTGCACCTGCTCTATGCCCGCTTCTTCACCCGCGCGCTGACGCGACATGCGGCTATCTCGACGTGGCGGAGCCGTTCGCCGGCCTGTTCACCCAGGGCATGGTCGTGCCACGAGACCTATCGCGCCGCAGACGGCGACTGGCTGTCGCCCGGGCGAGGTCGAGACGCGGCGACGGACGGCGCCGCCGACGCGCCTGCCGGACGGCGCGCCGGTGACGGTCGGCCGCATCGAGAAGATGTCCAAGTCGAAGAAGAACGTCGTCGACCCGGCGACCATCATCGACGACCTACGGCGCCGACGCCGCGCGGCTGTTCATGCTGTCCGACAGCCCGCCCGAGCGCGACCTCGAATGGACCGAGGCCGGCATCGAGGGCGCCTGGCGCTACGTCAACCGCCTGTGGCGGCTGGTCGAGGATTATCAGACCGTGCATGGGCACGGACGGCGCTCCGGGTGCGGGCCAGGCGGACGCGATGCGCCGCGTCGCCCATGGCGCGATCGAGCGCGATGAGCGCCGATATCGACGCTTTCGCCTGAACAGCGCGGTCGCCGAGGTGCGCATCCTGTCCAACGCAATCGCCGACCGGCTGGCGGCTTTAACGGTGGACGATGGGCACCGCCGGTTTATCCAAATCCGATCAGGAATGCAGAAGTCGATGTTTCCTACTCTTATATCAACAGGCTCATAGGTAAAAAGATTGAACCTGAAACTGTTAAGAAAATTCTTTCACTCCTTGATATTGAAATAATCAAGGATGATGGAGCAAACCTTAAGCTTGTTATTCCATCATACAGGGTTGATGTTAAACAGGAAGCAGATGTTATTGAAGAAATCCTCAGGATTTATGGCTACAATAATGTTGAGGTTAATATGCACGTTAATTCAACTCTTTCATATCCGGAAAAACCTGATAAGGAAAAAATTGTCAATATAATATCTGACCTGCTTTCTGCCAATGGTTTCTCGGAAATAATGTGCAACTCTCTTTGTCCTGCATCGTGGTATGAGCAGAACGATGATTTCAATAAGGAGCAATTGGTTATGCTTGCAAACCCGCTAAGTTCCGATCTGAATGCGATGAGGCAAACTTTGCTCTTTGGTGGACTCAGTTCTGTAATATGGAATATTAACAGGCAAAACTCCGATCTTAAACTTTACGAGTTCGGGAATTGCTATTTCTATCATAAATCTGAAAAGTCAAGTCCAAAAGCACACCATTATATTGAAAAGGCTTCTCTCGATCTTTTTATTTCAGGAAATACCGGACGTCAGGCCTGGAACTGCAAAACCAATCCTTCTGATTTTTTCAACATAAAATCATCAGTTGAGATGATTCTTTTCGCGTCTTGGAATTAAGCCGGAAAGTTTACAACTGGGGAATCCGATAAAAAATATTTTGCAGAATCTTCATCTTATCTATTTAACAATAAGACAGTTGCTGAGATTGGGCGCATTTCCAGACGCTACCTTTCAAAATTTGACATAGGACAGGATGTTTACTGGGGTCATATTGACTGGGACCAGCTTTTTAAATTGATTAAAACTCATTCAATATCTTTCCGTGAGCTTCCAAAGTATCCTTCCGTGAAGCGCGATCTAGCACTGCTTCTCGACAGGAGCATTAAATTCAGTCAGATCAGGGATATTGCATTCCGTATTGAAAAATATTTGCTTCATGATGTAAATCTTTTTGATGTTTATGAAAGCGATAGTCTGGGTAACAACAAAAAGTCATATGCAGTAAGCTTTATCCTTCGCGACGATCTCAAAACAATGACGGATAAGAATATCGATAAGGTAATGAATAATTTCATTCAAGCCTTTGAAAATGAACTTAATGCACAGATCAGATAGTCTATGATTAACATGAAGGTAGAGTTGATCAAAGCCGATATAACTTCACTGGATGTTGATGCTATCGTAAATGCCGCCAACAATTCTCTTCTTGGGGGAGGTGGCGTGGATGGCGCAATTCATAATGCAGCAGGACCTGATCTTCTTACTGAGTGCCGGAAACTTAATGGCTGTAAGACAGGACAGGCAAAAATCACGGGAGGTTATCGACTTAAAGCAAAATATGTCATTCATACAGTAGGACCGGTATGGTATGGTGGCAACAGGAATGAAAGCACATTGCTGGCTTCCTGTTACAGGACATGCCTGGCTATTGCCAAAGAAAAGAAAATTAAAACCCTGGCATTTCCGGGTATTTCCACAGGAGTCTATGGATTTCCAATAGATCTTGCCGCATCAATAGCCATAAATGAAACCATCTTATTCCTGAATAAAAACAGCTACCCTGAAAAAGTGTTCTTTGTTGCTTTCAATGATGATAGTTATGAATCGTACAGAAAACTTCTTGATAAATGAATAAACTTTTCAGATCGGTCATTAACTACTTCGCTCTTGTAAAGTTCAGTCATACTGTATTTGCAATGCCTTTTGCTCTTATTGGCTTTTCACTTGCTGTGTCAAAACCTGAATTTAATCTGAGCATACGATTGCTTCTGCTTGTTATCCTCAGTATGATTTTTGCCAGGAATACTGCGATGGGGTTCAACAGACTGGCTGACAGGAAATTTGATGCTATCAATCCGAGGACAAGAGAAAGGGAATTGCCGGCAGGCATAATCAGCACCAAAGCAGCGACCTTTTTTGTTATAGTCAATGCACTTATGTTTATTGTAACAACAGGGTTTATTAACAGGCTGACTCTTTTTCTTTCACCTGTGGCATTGATTGTTATCATAGGATACAGCCTTACAAAAAGAATTACCGCACTATGCCATTTTGTTCTTGGACTGGGGCTGAGTCTGGCCCCGATAGGTGCTTACATATCAGTAACAGGAAGATTCAATCTTCTTCCTCTCATTTATTCTTTTATTGTCCTTACCTGGGTAAGCGGTTTTGATATTATATATGCACTTCAGGATGATGGGTTTGACAAGTCTAATAACCTTCACTCAATTCCGGCAGCTGCCGGGAGAAATAAAGCTATTGTCATTTCAATCTTTGTCCATACAATTTCCTTTTTACTGGTTTTGGCAGCCGGAATATACGGTAATGGCGGAGTACTTTTCTGGGCAGGAGCAACAATATTTACTTTGCTTTTAGTCTACCAGCACAGCATAGTAAAACCAAATGATCTTAGCAGGGTGACCATGGCATTCGGTACTACCAATGGAATTGCAAGTATCATTTTTTCTGTTTTTGTAATTATTGATCTTATCTTAAGATAACCATTTGTTTAATTTTATTTAACAAGGAATTGTTCTTATTAAAGATTTTTTGTTTCTTGGTACCTGTAAAAATTTACTTATATGGGGGAATTAGTTATTAAAGAGGTCCTTACCAAAAAAGACCGCCGCGACTTCATTTATCTTCCTGAAAAAGTCCATAAAAATGAACCGGAATGGCTGCCACCAATATATATGGATGAATGGGAGTTATATGACAAAAAAAAGAATAAATCTTACCAGTATGCTGATGCCTTATTGCTATTAGCTTACATGGATAAGAAACCTGTCGGCAGGATAATGGGTATTATTAATAAAAGATATAACACGATCAATAATGAACAGCACGGAAGGTTCTGTTTTATGGAATGCTATAACGACAAAGAAGTTTTCCATGCTCTCATAACCAGAGTTGAAGATTGGGCCAGGCAAAACGGGATGGTAAAAATTATAGGACCATTAGGGTTTTCTGACAAAGATCCTCAGGGATTTCAGATAGAAGGATTTGAATATCCGCTGTTTATGACCGCAGCTAATAACTCAGAATATATGCCCGTGCTTATAGAAGCTGAAGGGTATGAAAAGAAGATTGACCTGGTTGACTATCTTGGAAAGATTCCTGAAGAATTTCCCGTCGTGTATGAAAGGGTACTGTCACGTTTTGAAAATAATAAAGAATATAAAATCATTGAATTCAGCTCCAAAAAAGAGCTGAAACCATATATCATTGGTGTTCTTGAACTTATGAATGAAACATTTGCGGAAATCTATGGCTTCGTTCCACTGAATGATAAAGAAAAGACCGATTTCGCTGCACGTTATCTGCCTATTCTCGATCCGAATTTTATAAAAGTCGTTGAAGCAGATGGGAAATTAGCTGGCTTCGCTGTTGGTATGCCTGATATCAGTAAGGGAATCAGGGATGCAAATGGCAAATTGCTGCCTTTCGGAATTTTTAAGATCCTTAAAGAATCAAAAAGGTCAAAAAAGCTTCTAATGATGCTCGGAGGTGTTAAGAAAGAGTACCGTGGGAAGGGGCTAGATGTTCTTATGGGAGTTAAAATACTTCAGTCAGCTATAAAACATAAAATGGACACACTTGACAGCCATCTCGTTCTTGAGAACAATACCAAGATGCGAGGCGAATACGAAAGAGTCGGATGCAAGGTGGTTAAAAAGTTCAGGATTTATCAGAAAGATCTTTAGAAGAAGACATTAAGGCACAATGGCATAACAGCGCCAAAGCGGAAAAGCTGAAAAAACTGGGTCAAAAGCATGTCTGTTTGTGCCGTTGAGCCATTGTGCCTTTGAGCCATTGTGCCTTTTAAAACCTGAATGAAAGAGATAACCCCAACATCTCCTTGAATTGAACCTTGGCACTTTTTTTCGGAGTCCCGTCAGGGTTTAAAACTGGCTGACCATTCACATACTCGTCCACAGTTTTGGTTTCATAATCATAAATTATATGGGTATCAAACCTCAGGTCAGTGAACCAGTTCAACTTCGCTGCAGCTATAATCTCCCAGTCGACATCTATATTCTGAGGGTTATGAATATAATTAGTAAATAATTGTAAACGGTTAATAATTGATACTGTTTTAATAGGTTTGAACTCATTTGTTATCATAAAACTTGCTCCTGGTTCATTCAGCGATTTCCTGTTCTTTGCAATTCCGTACTGAGTCTGATCTATGTGAACAGTGTCAGTAACAAAAGTGCCCCTGTAGGAAAACGGAGAGAAGTCAATTGATGTGGTTTTGTTTGGCTTGTAATCGAGACCCAGACCGATTGTCAGAATAGCCGGGTTCATAAATTTCGACACAAGATTTGAAGTATCGTTTCCGGCAGCCGTTTTAAAGTAATTTCGACCCACGGCAATCTGAGTCTTAAACAAAAGAATCGCACTGAAATCAAACTTACCGAAGGCTTTATGGTCAAGTTTTAAACTTGTCTCGAGGAGATCAACGCTCTTTCTGAAGCCGTCAGTTCCCGTAGCCGTATAGCCTAAATTAAGCCGGACAAAATTGTCTGATGATAGCTTTAAAGGCTTATTATCATAAGTGGCATAACCTGTTGCATCTAATACCGTGGAGATGCTGCTTTCTCCGCCTTTTACCCAGTTGCTGAGGGATATCTGGCTCAGTACAAAGGAAGATTCTGTGCGATATTTCCAATACCTGGGTTTGAATGCTGCATTCCGGAGAGTCAGCAATTTTGAGTGATCAATAGGCTTTACATCAACTTCTGCCTTGGTAAGATGATTCTGTTTGGCCGGTCTCCTGAAGCTTACACCCTGTTCGAGATACAGACCCAGGGTATTTCGCGACGGGTTTCCGATCCATATCGTCACTGAATCTGAAAACTCGTTTTTAAGCCAGTAGCGCATTACCTCTCCCGACTTTGAATTTATCCATACCGGAGTCACATTCTTTCCTATACCTATAAAATCGATTTCTGTTGAATCACGGTCATCAAGATAGTTTATCAGAGACCTGACAGCAGCCTGTATGGAATCACTCTGATAGGGATAACTTAAATATTTAAAGGGAAATTTTGAATAAGTGGAAGTGACCTCGTTTATTGTATCAACAATTACCATCAGTGTTGTATCTTTCCAATCAGCTGCAGGATTTAAAATTCCTGAGGATTTGTTTAAATTTAATGACGTCCGATTCAGGGAATCTCTTTTCATGGCAGCAGAAGCTGAGTCAGCTTTTGCAGTGGTATCAAAAACCATATCATACGATGGTTTTGGAGTAACAGGGATTTTGACCCTTACAGGTTTCCATACATAAAACTTTTTCCATGGTATACTCAAGGAATCGTACGGGTATTTTAAAAGCATATTCCTTGTAGAATCGAAAGACGGATGGTCTGCTTCATAAATCAGCCTGCCTAATGCCACTTTTAAAGAGTCTCCGGCTTCATTCCATTCCTGTGAGTGGATTCTTCCTTTAAGATACGACAGCGCCTGGATGGTTGTCAGTATAATATTCGGTTTTTTTTGATTTTCGTCCAGATTAAGACCACTTTTTTTTAATGAATCGATTACTGTTTCCGCTGTATTTACTTTTTTTATGTTATCCTGAGAAAAAACTGAAATATAGAAGGTTATAAAAATTAAAGTTAAATACAATTTTAAAATTCGAACTTTCATTGTTTATTATTTTTCAGATCATGTTTCATGGTTGAATATATCACAAATTACTTTTACTTTTACTTAAATAATTTTTCAAAATTTATGCACCGTACTACCATAACGGGAAATTGTCTTGTTGATATATACAAGAATATCAAAAACAGAGATTTCTTCTCTGAAATACTGCCGTAAAAATCAAAATAACCGGCTTAATACCAGTATTATAACTATCAATAATTTTTTCTATTTTTTTAATTTACAGAAACCATGGATTTACCATTCTCAGAACCATTTAAAATCAAAATGGTCGAAAACATATACAAAAGCACAAAAGAACAGAGAGAAAACTGGATAAAACAAGCTTCGTACAATCTTTTTAACCTGAAATCGGAACAGGTTTTCATTGATCTTCTCACAGATTCAGGTACAGGGGCAATGAGCGATAAACAGTGGTCAGAAATAATGCTGGGAGATGAGAGTTATGCAGGTGCATCTTCGTATTATAAACTTAAGGATGCTATAAAAGATATAACCGGGTTTAATTTTTTTCTTCCTACTCATCAGGGCAGAGCAGCAGAAAATGTTCTCTTTTCTGTACTTGTAAAAGAAGGTGACCTTGTTCCCGGGAACTCACATTTTGATACTACCAAAGGCCATATTGAATTCCGAAAGGCAAAAGCTGTGGATTGTACGATCGATGAAGCATCAAATACAACCTGCTGGCATCCGTTCAAAGGTAATGTCGACATTGAAAAGCTGGAAAATGTTCTTAAATCAAATCATACTGATAAGATTTCCTTTATAATAGTCACTGTTACCAACAATACAGCAGGAGGGCAACCGGTAAGCATGGCTAATATACGGGAGGTAGGAAGGCTTTCCCGTAAATATGGTGTAAAGTTTATTATTGATTCTGCGCGTTTTGCTGAGAATGCATATTTTATTAAGCTGAGGGAGGATGGCTATGCAGACAAAGATATCAGGGACATAGCAAGGGAAATGTTCTCTTATGCTGATGGTATGACAATGAGTTCAAAAAAAGACGCAATCGTCAATATGGGAGGTTTTATTGGTTTCAGAGATGAAGATCTTTTTCGCCAGGCATCCACATATAATATTATGTATGAAGGATTTATAACTTATGGAGGTATGTCAGGAAGGGATATGAATGCACTTGCACAGGGACTTTATGAGGGTACCGAAATCTCGTATCTCAGATCACGAATAAACCAGGTTGAATTACTCGGAACAAAAATGAAGGATTATGGAATACCGGTCCTTGAACCTTTCGGAGGACATGCCATATTCATTGATGCAAAAAAGTTCCTCCCTGATATTCCAAAAGATGAATTCCCTGCACAGACTCTTGCGCTTGAGATCTATATAGAAGGCGGCGTGAGAGGAGTTGAAATCGGTGCCCTTATGGCTGACAGGGATCCAGTTTCACGACAAAACCGGTTCCCTGACCTTGAATTGGTTAGGCTTGCATTGCCCCGAAGAGTGTACACCGATAACCACATGCAATATGTTGCAGCAACGATAAGAAATGTTTTTGAAGCAAGAGAGAAGATAAAAAGAGGAGTTAAAATAATATGGGAAGCACCCATAATGAGACACTTTACCATAAAATTGGACAAGCAATAAAGTTCCTTTTATTCAACCTTTAAAGCGCTGATTTTAGTAACTTAGCAGGGAATTTTTTAACTTACAGCCTGTTCATCTTTATTTTTTAAAAACTTAGAATATGATCAAATCAATGACTGGTTATGGTAAAGCCATTGCTGAAACTCCGCAAAAAAAAATAACCATTGAAATTAAATCCCTCAATTCAAAACAACTTGATTTAAATACAAAGCTGCCATGGCTTTATAAGGAAAAGGAACCTGAAATAAGAAATCTCATAAGCCAGAAACTCGACAGAGGGAAAATCGATTTTTCAATTTATTTTGATATGCTCGATGATGAAGTAGTAACGGTAATTAATAAATCTGCTGTCAGAAATTACTATAATCAGTTTAAAGAAATTGCTGCTGAACTTAATATAAACCTCGATGACCAGATTTTTACTGCTATAATGAAGCTTCCCGACACACTTAAAACTGAAAAACCGGAAATATCGGAGACTGAATGGGAAATTGTAAGGAATCAGATAGTTGAGTCTGTTACTATGCTCGACCTATACAGAATTGAGGAAGGCAATTCAATTATGACAGACCTTAAAAAATGTATCGGCAAGATATTATCGTTGCTTGAAGCAGTTCAAACATTTGAAGCAGGAAGGATTACAAAAATCAGGGAAAAACTTATGTCCCTTCTTGAAGAAAACCTTGGTCCGGAAAAAGTTGACAAGAACAGATTTGAGCAGGAGATCATATTTTACCTTGAAAAATATGATATAAACGAAGAAAAGGTAAGACTGAAAACACATTGCGACTATTTCACTGAAACGCTGAACACTCCATCGCCAAACGGCAAGATACTTAATTTCATTGCCCAGGAGATAGGTCGTGAGATCAACACGATAGGTTCAAAAGCTAATGATGCATCTATTCAAAAACTTGTTGTGATGATGAAAGATGAACTCGAAAAAATCAAGGAACAGACGCTGAATGTCTTATAATTAACCGGGACAATGGCTCAATCTATCAAAAGCGTAACATCTGGGCATAAATCAATAATATCTTATCTTTGCCGTTGTGCCGTTGTGCCATTATTGACATAAATATGAAAGGTAAACTTGTAATAATATCTGCACCATCAGGAGCCGGGAAAACAACAATAGTCAAACACCTGCTGAATAGTGGATTAAATCTTTCGTTTTCAGTTTCTGCAACAACAAGAGAAATAAGAGGAAATGAAAAAGAAGGAACAGATTATTATTTTCTCACGGTTCATGATTTTAAAAAGAAAATAAAAAACGATGAATTTATCGAATGGGAAGAAGTTTACAAGGATCAGTTTTATGGAACTATGAAGAGTGAACTGGAGAGGATATGGGCCAGCGGAAAAAGTGTCCTGTTTGACGTTGATGTTAATGGCGGGATAAGTCTTAAAAATAAATTTGGCACTGCTTCAATAGCAATCTTTATATTGCCGCCTTCGGTAGAAGAACTTGAGAAGCGCCTTCTGAAAAGAGCTACTGATATTCCTGAAAAAATCAGAATACGGGTCGAAAAAGCAAAAGAAGAATTGAAGCTTGCCGATCAGTTCGATAAGGTCATCGTGAACAACCATCTGGACAAAGCAAAAGAAGAGGCTCTTAAAATAGTTTCATCATTTCTTGACATGTAACTCAGATATATCCATGCCAAAAATAGGTTTATATTTCGGATCATTTAATCCTGTTCATATCGGACACATGGCGATTGCCGGCTACATGACAGAATTTGCAGGTCTTGATCAAGTATGGTTCGTGGTAAGTCCTCATAATCCATTGAAAAAGAAAGAGACTCTGCTAGCAGATCATCATCGTTTTTATATGGCGCAGCTGGCGATCGGTGATAACAGCAAACTGAAAGTATCTGATATAGAATTCAAAATGTCTGTTCCTTCATATACTATTGATACACTGACATACCTGAAAGAAAAATATAACAAGAATGAGTTTTGTCTTGTTATGGGTGAAGACAATCTTTTTACACTTCATAAGTGGAAGAATGCTTCTGAACTTGTAAAAAAATACCCTGTCTATGTTTATCCGCGTCGTGATTCAGAAAAACCCTCTTCTATGATGCTCGATCAGTTGCTTTTAAATGCTGACGTTAATCATGTCAATGCCCCGCTAATTGAGATATCAGGAACTTTTATCCGTGAAGGAATTAAACACGGAAAGGATATGTCATACTTCCTTCCAGATCCGGTGTGGAAATATATTAAGGAGATGCATTTTTATGAAAAGTAAAATGATAAAAGAGACAAGGCACAAGATGCACGGATTTATTCTTCGCTGAGTCTATTATCCTCAGTCGTGGTCACTAACTGGTTTATCAGATCCATATTTATATAACTAAAATTTTAAAAGATGAAATCGCCAAAAATCCTGCTTTCCGCTATCTTTCTGGTTTCCGTCCAGTTGTTACTTGGACAACAGCCCAAAAACCAATGGGAAAAGTGGAACTATCTTATTGGAGAATGGGTAGGAGAACATTCTGGTCAGACTGGACAAGGTGAAGGGAAATTTTCTTTTCATCCGGAGCTGGATGGTAATATCCTGGTGAGAAAAAGTCATACGGTATTTCCAGCTGCTTCAAATTCAGCAGAAATCGTGCATGATGACCTGCTGATAATTTATAAGGGCTCCGGAGATGGCTCTCAGGAAGCAATATATTTTGATAATGAAGGCCATACAATAAAATATAAGGTCAGTTTCACAGATAAATCAATAGTTCTCACAAGTGATATTATTGCAAACTCACCAGGATTCAGGTTTAGTTATACAGCAATTGATAAAGATACAGTTAATGCTTCTTTTGAGATTTCCTCACCGCAAGCTCCAGGAGAGTTTAAAATGTATCTCTCAGGGAAGGCATATAAAGTAAAAGAGTAAAATAGAGGACTTCTCCTTACAGTTTTGTCTGCATCCGTCTGAAATGAATTTAATCACGAAGCAAAGAAAATTTGCTCCTCTGTTCAGAAATCAGCTACATTTCATTCGATCAGCCAATAAAAAAATTGAGGAAGTTTTATTCAGCCTTATGGATCATCTTAATTATCTCATCCCCTCTTTTCAACGCTTTTTCATTCATCGGAATAAGATTATGATATCTTTCAGGAAGGGACTTCTTTAAACCCTTTAATAACATTTTCAAGTTTAATAATTGGTTTTACCTTTAGGAAACCACCCAGGACAATCGTATTGAATGTTTTCGGGCTGTTCATTCTCGAAGCTTCTTCGGCTGCATCAACACTATAAATATTAATATCTTTTCTTTCAGGATGCCTTGTAATGCCATTACCATCGTATATAAGTACTCCTCCGGGTTTTATTGAGCTCTCAAATTTATCAAGCGATTGCTGGTTAAGAATAATTGCAGTATCGAAATGTTTTATAATAGGGGAACTGATCCTCTCACTGCTGATTATGACAATAACATTTGCCGTTCCGCCGCGCATTTCAGGTCCGTAAGATGGCATCCAGCTCACTTCCATATCCTGCATCACACCCGAATATGCCATTATTTTTCCCATTGAAAGAACTCCTTGTCCTCCAAATCCTGCTATAATTATTTCCTCAGTCATTTTCTTATGAATTTCTTAATTTATAGCTAATTGACTATTCTTCCGGAGTTTTCAAATCCCCAAGAGGATAATACGGAAACATATTTTCCTCCATCCATTTATTTGATTGTACAGGTGTCATCTTCCAGCCTGAAGGGCAGTTTGAAACTATTTCAATAAGGCATGTACCTTTATTAAGTTTCTGATATTGAACAGCTTTTCTTATTGCTTTCTTTGTCTTTTACATTTGCAGCAGTGTGAACACTCTGCCGGGTAACATAATATGATACCGGGAAGAGTAGCAACAATATCGGTTATTTTAAGTGGATTGCCCATGGTCTTAACATCTCTGCCATAAGGAGATGTCGAGGATTTCATATCCGGTAAGTGTTGTTGGTGCCATTTGTCCTCCTGTCATTCCGTATATACCATTATTAATAAAAATAATCAGAATATTTTCTCCCCTGTTACAGGCATGAATTGTTTCAGCAGTACCAATAGCTGCAAGATCTCCATCGCCCTGATAAGTAAACACAAATTTATCAGGCAAGAGTCGTTTAATTGCTGTTGCAACAGCCGGGGCCCGGCCATGTGCGGCTTCCTGCCAATCGATATCAAGATAATTATACATAAAAACGGAACATCCCACCGGAGAAACTCCTATCGTTTCAGATTGAAGACCTTCTTCGTCAATTATTTCGGCAATAATCCTGTGAGCAGTGCCATGTCCGCAACCCGGACAATAATGCAGTACGTTGTCTGTCATTATATCGGTTTTCTTATATACCAGATTTTCCGGTTTTATTATTTCTTTTATCCCTGTAGATTCGACCATTGTCTTAGCCTCCTATAAATTTTGATTTCAAGATTTTCAACAACCTCTTCAGGTGTCGGTACACATTCCTCCCATCCTCCCAAAATGATAAACAGGAACTTTCCCTTTAACCGCCAGAAGAACATCTTCTACCATCTGTCCCGCACTCATTTCAACTGAGAGAATTCCTTTTACCTTATTGGCAAGTTCATTTATTATTTTTGTCGGAAAGGGAAACAGGGTTATTGGCCGCAATAAACCGGCTTTAATTCCTTGATCTCGTGGCAAGCTGAACTGATTTCTGACATACCCTTGCACTAGTACCATATGCAACCAGAAGATATTCAGCATCTTCGCACTGAAACTCCTCGATATCGTACCTCTTTTTCCCTTATCTCATTATATTTAGCCAGAAGTTTCTATTGTGACACTTCCTGCCGGTTGGAATCAAGATCGAGTGATGTAATAATATTTCTTTCCCGGGTAGCAGGTTTTCCTGTTGTTGCCCATTCTGGAAAGTTTTGGATCGGCTCTTTAATGCGGACTCAGATAAACTTTTTCCATCATTTGTCCTATAGCGCCGTCGGAAAGCATCATAACCGGATTCCTGATATTTAAAGGCCAGATCAAAGCTGAGATCAACAAAATCAGCCATCTCCTGAACTGATGCGGAGCGAGAACAATAAGATGATAATCACCATGTCCGCCGCCCTTTAGTTGACTGAAAATAATCCGATTGCGCAGGCTGTATAGTTCCGAGTCCCGGCCCGCCCCTTACCACATTTACAATAAGGCACGGTAGTTCGGCTCCTGCGATATATGAGATACCTTCCTGTTTAAGACTTATACCTGGTGAAGAAGATGATGTCATAACTTTTTTCCCACATGCGGCTCCTCCATATACCATATTAATAGCAGCAACTTCACTTTCAGCCTGAAGGACCACCATCCCGGTAGTATCTGACGGATTTGCTTCCATCAGATATTCAATGATCTCAGTCTGCGGCGTAATGGGATACCCAAAGTAGCCATCTACTCCGGCCCTGATGGCAGCTTCAGCTACTGCTTCATTTCCTTTCATCAATCTTAATTCTCTTTTCCATTAAATGCTTATATTTTTGTTTTATAAACTGTTATTACTCCATCCGGGCAAACCATTGCACAATTGGCACAACCTATACATAACTCAGGATTTGCAGGAAATGCATAGTTATATCCTTTTCCGTTCACCTCTTTTGCCATTGCGATGGTACCCGTCGGACAAGTAACCATACATACTTCGCATCCTTTGCATCTCTCAACATTCACTACAATACTGCCCCTTATCTTTGCCATATAATTAATTATTTATTAATTCTGTAATAACGGATGATCTGAATTGAATCTTTTTAACCGTATTTCAAGGTCTCTGAATTGTTCCCGTCGAAACCTGTGAAACACATGCTCTCAAACCTTCATGGTCTGTCACTTCCTGTAGTATGCAAGCGAAATTGCACTTATTCCATAACAGAGAAGCTCCTCAATCAATCTGCTTCCCGACATACCCGGATAAGAAATTGTAAAATAAAAACCATCGGCAAGAGGTTCATCAAGATCCCTGTCATAAGTGATTGAAAAACCATTTGCAATAAACATCCTTTTCATCTCTCTGGCTTTTTCACCATATTCCAGTACATCATCACGGTATTTGTATTTGCCATCATTAACTGCTTTCAGAAGAGCTGCCAAACCAAATTGAACTGAATGAGTAACTCCTGCTGACAAACCGTATAATGCACCAAAGATACTTGAATGTCCAAACTTATCTGTTGAATAATATCTTAAAAGGTCAGGATAAGACCTGTCAAAAAGCTGATCAGATATCGCCATCATACCAATTCTCTGACCTGCATAGCTGAATATTTTTGAACTCGAAATAAGCATGATATACTCATCGGTATAGTGTGCAATTGTTGGCTGGAAAGGCGGCCTTCCCGGATTTGAATAATCTTTCCGGAAATCCATGCCAAAGTAAGCCAGATCTTCAATTACGATAACATCATACTTCTTCGAAAGTTCGCCGATGATTGCCAGTTCTTCCTCAGTAAGACATATCCATGTAGGATTATTAGGGTTCGAAAACAGCAAAGAAGATATCTTTCCTGATTTCAGGTGTGATTCAAGTTTTTCTCTGAGTTTCTTACCCCTGTAATTATATATATCAAATGAACAATAATCGTGACCGAGCATTTTAACCTGTTGCTTCTGAACAGGAAAACCCGGATCGAGAAACAAAGTACCCTCCTTGGTCCTGTCATTCCTATTAGCAACAAGGAAACTTACCATCGCTCCCATCATTGAACCTACTGTTGGGATACATCCTTCAGGATTAATATCAACATCAAGGAATAGTTTTATAAATCTTGATGTTTCAGTTTTCAAAGGCCAGATACCTGAAATATCGGGATAGGATGATGCCACCCCATTTTTAAGTGCGGCTATTTCTGCATTAATCCCGATTTCAGGAGCAGGAAGGCCTGGAACACCCATTTCCATCCTGATGAATTTAATGCCGGTATTTTCTTCAATTTTATCAACCAGGTGAACAATTTCCCTTATCGAAGAAGTTCCCGGAGTTGGGATACCATTCTTTTTTGCTATGGTTTTTATTAATTCAGCAGATATTGGAATAAAAGTCATGTTATTCAAAATCATTAAAATTTCCGTTTATCAATCACATGCTGTGCTTTGCCTTCGCTTCTTTCAATTACTTTTGGTTCGACCAGGGTCACTTTTATGCCCAGGCCAAGTGCATTCTCGAGATTATTCTGTAATTTCTGACGTAATGCTTCCAGCTGGCTGATCTTATCCTGAAAAAAAGCCTCATCTACTTCCACTTTAAGCTCGATTGTATCGAGATTATTGACTCTGTCGACTATTAACAGGTAATGGGGTTTTATTTCATTCATTTCAAGCAGGACACTCTCCACCTGTGACGGAAAAAGGTTTACTCCTCTTATAATAAGCATATCGTCGCTGCGCCCGAGACATTTCTCCATCCTCACCATTGTTCTGCCGCATTTGCAGGTTTCATAATTAAGACGGGTGAGGTCCCTCGTACGGTAACGAATAAGAGGCAACCCCTCTTTTGTAAGTGTAGAAAAAACCAGTTCCCCTGTACTTCCTGCAGGTAATACCTGAAGTGTTTCAGGATCAATAATTTCAGGATAAAAATGATCTTCATTTATGTGCAAGCCATCCTGAACCAGGCATTCACTTGCTACTCCCGGCCCTATGACTTCGCTGAGTCCATAAATATCAATAGCTTTTATCCTCAGTTTATCTTCAATCTCCCGCCTCATGTTTTCTGTCCATGGTTCAGCCCCGAAAACTCCAACTCTTAACTTTAAATCCTCACGCTTAATCCCGCTTTCGTGTATTGCTTCAGCAAGAAATAGCGCATAAGAGGGTGTACATGCCAGAACAGTGCTTCCAAAATCGTGCATCAGCTGAATCTGTCGTGTGGTGTTACCGCCTGAAATGGGAATTACTGAGGCTCCGATCTTTTCTCCGCCATAATGAAGTCCCAGTCCACCCGTGAAAAGGCCATAACCATAAGCAACCTGAATAAAGTCATTTCTGTTTGCTCCTGCACTTGTCAGTGTCCTTGCCATAACCTCCGACCAGGTTGAGATATCATTGCGGGTATAACCAACCACAGTGGGTTTTCCTGTTGTACCTGACGAAGCATGAACCCGCACGATTTCGCTCATGGGAACAGCAAATAATCCAAACGGGTAATTGTCTCGAAGATCCTGCTTTGTGGTAAAAGGCAATTTGGCAATATCATCTATTGTATGAATGCTTTCCGGACCTATCCCGGCTTCCTGCATCTTGTTTCTATAATAAGGAACATTGAAATACACTCTTTCGACTGTTTCTCTTAGTCTTTCACTTTGAACATGTAAAATGCCCTTTCGATCCATACTCTCGAAATGGGGGTTCCAGATTTCCATATTTTAATATTTAATCCAAAGAGTTACTCAATTTTTGCAAACTATATCAATAAAAGTCAATCAATACTTTTTTCACTTTGTGTTACTTTGCGTTATCCTTTGTATTCTTTGTGGTCAAATGAATCGATTTTTACCACTAAGGTCAACAAAGGAGTTTAAAACATTCATTTTGCAGAAGACCAGTATAATTCAGAAAAAAGCATTGCTTCTGAAATTTAAATCTTATATAAGTCGCTTGCTTTCAGCAATTCCATTTCATGACTTTTAAGTGCCTTTATGGCTTCCTCTGTATTACTGCAGCGGAGAATAATGACTGATTTATCTCCCATTGAAAATGCATAGGTATATTCCACGCTAATTTCCAGATCTGAAAGAATCTTCAGAATCTTTGCATAATGTTTTGCTTCATTAGGGGCCATTACGGAAATGACCTCGGTAAGATTCACCGTGAAATTCTGATTTTTCAGAAGATCTCTTGCCTTCTCAGGTTCAGAAACAATAAGACGTAAAATCCCAAATTCAGTAGTATCAGCCACGCTTAAAGCAGTAATCCTGATATTTTCCTTTCCGAGAACTTCAAGCACTTCTGTAAGACGTCCTGATTTGTTTTCGAGAAAAATTGATAACTGATGGACAATCATGTCTTTAATGTTTATTTAATTAAAATGAATTTTCGAAGATAAAAATAAAATTTATTAGGTTGCAAAAACAACGCGAAGATCACCTTTCAATTCTGATCCTGGCATCCACAACTGTTATACCTTCAGGGCTTCCAATAAGCGGATTCAGGTCCATTTCCTTTATTTCAGTAGCATAGCGTAATAAGCTTGACAACCTCACAATGATTTCGGCAAATTTTGACTCATTGATCCCGGGTTTACCTCTCGTTCCGCGGATAATACTATAACTCCTGAGACTTCTGATCATAGATTCTGCTTCATTGAATGTGAGTGGAGCGAGACCTGATGAAACATCACCGAGAACTTCAACAAAAATCCCTCCAAGTCCGCAGAGAATTATATGCCCGAAACGTGGTTCATATTTTGCCCCGATAAACAGTTCAGTGCCTGAAAGCATCTGTTGCACAAGCACAGCCTTAACGCCTTTAATCTTCATCATCCTCATGTATTCAGCTTCAAGATGTTTCACCGATTTAATATTCAGTGTAACACCCCCGACATCGGATTTATGAACCGGTCCAACCACTTTTAAAGCAATAGGGAAACCTGTTTTGTTCGCAACGGATAAAAGTTCCTTTTTTGAACTGACAACTTTTTCTTTTACAACAGGGATATTTGCAGCATTCAGAAGTTTTTGAATTATTGCAGGTTCAAGGTATCCGTCCGGCGATTCCTCAACTATTTTCCTGACGAGCGGGACGTCAACCTTTTCAAGGAAAATCTTTTCCTCCGCAGGCGAGGGGGTATTAAATATCTTGGTCAATGCTCGTCCAAGGACTACTTCATCAGGGAAATTCACATGACCTTTGTTGAGAAAATATTCAAGTTCCTTTGACGAACTTATGACTGATGGTAAAATCGGATAAAGAGGTTTGGTACAATTTCTGATTTTTTTATCCAGAAGATCGTAGATTTCTGTCATATCATTCAGTCCGTTGCTCCCAAAAATCACACTCATACCATCTATCAGCGGAAGTTGTTTATCCACATACTCTATTACCCGGTCAAGCTGATCATTGGTTGCAGTTGCAATCATATCGATAGGATTAACTGCCGATGCTCCTTCATTCATCATTGAGAGAAGGTTGTCATGATGGATGCCCGATATTTTTGGAATATTCATGCCTCCTGCCGATAATGCATCAGTAAGCATCACGGCGGGACCTCCGGCATGCGTTATTATAGCAATATTTCTCCCTTTAAGGTTTTTGTGGAAAAATACCGATGCCACAGTCGCCAATTCTTCTCTACCCGAACACCGTACTATTCCTGCTTTCCGGAAGAGAGCTTCCACGGCAGAATCGGAAGAAGCCATCGCACCGGTATGAGAAGAAGCAGCCCTCCTTCCGGCTTCGGTTGTTCCGGCTTTTATAGCAGCAATTTTACACCCCTTGCGTATAAGGGAAGAAGAATGATGAAGCAGTTTATCAGGGTCCCGTATACTTTCAACATAAATCAGTTTCACAGATGAACTAATTCCAGGTTTGTAAGTCGTATCCCAAAACTCCAGTACATCTTCTACTCCTGTCTGAGAACTGTTTCCTACCGAAAAAACACTGGAAAAGTTCAGACCTTTGGACATTGCAGACTCAAAAATAAATACTGCAGTAGCTCCTGAACCGGAAACAAAATCACATCCCTTTTGATTTAATTTTGGGACAGGTGATGTAAAGACACCCTGATATGACTGTGTAACCACTCCGATACAATTGGGCCCTATAAGACAACCTCCGGCATTATTGATGAGTTCAGTAATTTCATTCTCAAGTTTCAACCCTTCACTGCCTGCTTCGCTGAATCCTGCTGAAATAATAATAAACGCCTTTGTGCCTTTTTCCCTGACAAGTGTCTCTACTGCTGACAGGCATAATTTTGCAGAGATTGCAAGTATGGCCAGATCAGTATCAGGGATATCCTTCAAATCCCTGTAAGATTTTACACCCTGAATAATTTCATGTTTAGGGTTTACTGCATAAAGTTTGCCTTTGTATTGTCCGTCAATTATGTTTTTGAGGACTTTCCCCCCCGGTTTAAATAGATCGTCTGATCCTCCCACAACAACAATGCTGTCAGGATTTATAAGTTTTTCATTTATCATATGCTAAAAAAAGGTAAAGGGAAGAATTATTAATTTAAATAATTCGCGCAGACAGAAACCTATAAACCGCCAAACCGCTTGATAAAGCCTACATTGTGAGCGACCACAAATAAATACCTCTCTGATATATAATGACTTATAATCATTATAAAATTAAAATTAGTAAAAACAAGATAATAAAAATAAATAGCACAAAACAAGATATTTATCATTATGTAAAAGACCTTATATTTTATTAATTCTGAAGGTCATCAGATGATTGCCGTATCCTGCTTCGAAGGATTCATAATGACCATAAAAGCAAAATGAATTCCTGTTAGGAGTTAAACCAGATCAAAGAATTTCCATTGTCATTGTAAGAATGCCGATGAAGTAAAAGGGCAAAGCAATTTCTTGATCCTCGTCCGATTAAAATTTAGCTGTTTGGGAATATGCCTTAAAAAATTACTTTTGCAATATTCGGCAGACTCAAATAGTGAAGATAAACTCAGCTCTTATGAAAAAAATAAATACCAGGTATATCTTTTCAATAATTTTCTTCTTCCTGTTAACTGCAATAATCAACGCTCAAAACTCAGAGATTAACAACGAAGAATCAGGTAATGGAGAGAATTGTACTACAATAATGGTAGGAATGCTCGCTTCAACTGATGGATCGGTTATGACTTCTCACAGCTGTGATGGAAATTACAGGACATGGCTGGAGATATACCCGCATCAAAAATTTGATCCGGGAGCAATGCATCAGGTTTACTCAGGTATGCTTCATACAGAGGAAGCATGGGATATGACAAATGTAGTCCTGAAGGGAGAGATTCCGGAAGTTTCCGAAACCTATTCATTTCTTAATACTGCATATCCATGTCTTAATGAAAAGCAGCTTGCAATTGGGGAAACAACTATTTACGGAAGGCAGGAACTAGCTAATGCAAATGGAATGTTCATGATTGAGGAGCTTGAATCGGATGTCGATGCTGAACTGATATCTGTAATGACGGGATTTATGAGATCTGTCGCATAGTAAATTGTCGGATAGACAACAAGAGCAACTACAGCTAGAGAACCAAGAACTATGGAAAGAATCCGGATAATGCGCCCGCCCTTGGCCCGCGTTTTCCGCCGGTTCTGCACCTCGCTCACTTTGTCAGCTGTCAGTAGCTCTTGTCCCGTAAGCAAAGCGCCCCAGCAATACTGGCAAAACTTGAACTTCGCGGAGTTTACTTCGTGGCAGACCGGACAAATGACATACAGCTCTTCATCGACTTGCGAGAGTCCATCACCCCTCTCCCGTGTTGAAGCCAAACAGGCCTGCTAAGAACGAAGTTGAACTTAAACTAAACCGTCGAGGCAAGTAGCTGCCTCGACGTGTCAGTACGATTGAATTTTGACCGGAAAACAGAACTAGGTGATCTCCAGAATGGCGCGAGTTCCGGCCTTGGCGGCCTTTACTCTGACCAGGGTGCGCATAGCTTCAGCGATACGGCCCTGCTTACCGATCACTCTGCCCTTGTCATCGTCAGCGACGGTGAGCTTGAGAGTGACGTCCTGCTCGTTCTGTTCCTCAGTGACGACCACCGAATCGGGCGCATTTACGATGGACATGGCGATGAATTCGACGAGTTCTTTCATGCTTTCTCCTTGCTCCCCTTGACCTGCCAATTTATGATACCTGCCTTTGAGAGCAGTCTGGCTACAGTAGTTGTCGGCTCAGCGCCCTGCTTCAGCCATTTCATCGCTTCTTCCTCGTTAATGGAAACCGTCTCCGGATCCGTCAGAGGATTGTAATTACCGATAATACTGATAAAAGCACCATCTCGCGGTGCATGAGAATCAGCTACAACCACCCTGTAGCTCGGCATGTGTTTGGCGCCCACTCTTAAATCCGAACTGCACCAAGACTCACGCATTATCTGCCAACTGCATGCACATGTCAAGAGCGTATCCTCCCGATCGTGAACGGCTCTGCTCAGTCTCCAATTACACTGGACTCAAGGTTGCCAGACCTCCTGGCTTTGACTATAATCAGCCCATGAAAATCCGTAACCTGCATGATTGGCAGGTGAGTACTGCTGCCGCCTTGCAGCTCCAGTCGCAGCTTCGCGGCCAGGTATCCACGAAAAACGAGTTGACCCATGTCGACCTTGTCGCCGGACTGGATATTGCAATCGACCGCACATCGAACACCGCCACCGCCGTCGCAGTCGTACTGAGTTTCCCGGAGCTTGAAATTGTTGAAACGCAGACAGCCACGGGAACACTCAATTTCCCCTATATCCCCGGGTCTGCTGACCTTCCGTGAAGCTCCTCTACCTCTGCCGCCAAACTCGTCAACACCCCCGATCTTTTCATGGTCGATGGACAGGGGCTTTCCCACCCCCGCCGCCTCGGTTTCGCATCCCACATCGGCCTGTTTCTTGATACCCCCACCATTGGCTGCGCCAAATCCCTGCTCTGTGGCAGTTTCGAGCAGCCCCACCCCGAGATTGGAAGCTGCGCCAATGTCAGCGACAACGACGAAAAAATAGGCATCGCCCTCGAGAACGAAATACGGCGTAAAGCCGGTCATCGTTTCGGTCGGTCACAAGATAGATCTTCGCCACGCCGTTCAGTGGGTAATGGCCTGCTGTCGTGGATATCGTCTTCCCGAACCCGCCCGGTTGGCCCACCGTACCGCCGTTGCAAGTGTCGCTCGGGCCAAAGCCATCGTGCCCGATATTTCCGATTGACCTGCCGCTCCGATAATAGGCAAATTGGTACAGGAATTCAAAGACAGAATCTCCACCCTGCGCGATAGAATCTCCACCACACTGGAGCGTCTTTGACATTCCCGGCCGCGAAGCGCAGGTAGCCAAACTCGAAAAAGAGCTGCCGTGAGTTCTGGCTGGATCAGGCTCATGCTCAGAGCGTCATGCGGCAGCTTGCCGAGCTCAAGCGCACCGTCGAAACTTGGCGCAGGCTCGAAAAGAAAGCCTCTGATATCGACGAAAGCATTCCCCGTGGCCGCACATCCACCGACTCTGCAAATGAAGTGTGCTGAGACCGATTCACTTTCTAATGAGCTTGATCGGTTGAAATCGAATCGGCCTGCATTACCCCTCCGACTCCCGCAACGCCATCATGGCTATCCACGCCGGAGCCGGCGGCACCGAATCTCAGGACTGGGCCAATATGCTCTACCGTATGTATCTTCGCTGGGCTGAGCGACATGTTACAAAGCCGAAATTCTGGATATCTCACCGGGCGATGAGGCCATAAAGAACGTCACCATCGAAATCTCGGGAGATTAGCTCAGCCTTCGTCTATTCAAGTCGGAACATGTCTCCACCGTCTGGTCCGCATCTCCCCCTCTTCGACTCGCAGACCATGCCCGCCACACGTCTTTCGTGCTTGTGAAGTCTTGCCGAAAGCCGAAGACGATGTACAGGTCCAGATAAATCCCGATGACATCAAGGTGGACTATTATCGCTCGAGCGGCTGGCGGCCAGAATCCAATTTCCAAACTGATCAGATCCGACCAATGGATTTTCGATTTTCTGGAGGCCCATAAACCGATCACGAATATAATAATCGCCGCAGAGGCAAAGGCGAGATAGCGGGAAGCCAATGGGCAAATGCATTTCCGAGAAGAATATATAACAACATTCCCGATGCAAGGCCAGCCATAAGGCGTTCGCGTTTCAGAAACCGTCCACTATGGGTAACCAAAAGCCATCCGCCCATCATCCAAAAAAGCGAAAAGACAATGAAAAGCAGGGGGCTACAATACTGGTGGTTCTAAGCCAATACATAATACCTCACTTGGAACAGACTATAATAGCGCACGGGTTATATTCTAAATCAGATTAATTATTTCAGGATACAATGAACTCAAACACATGAAACCGCTCTGCAGAATACCAAAAAAGTCATATCGCCCACTGGAACAACGTCGCGCGCAAACGCGATTCATGGCATGGCTGGGGAAAATTATATCATCGCCGCGTGGCAGAAATCTATCGTTTCCTGGTCGGTCCGAATCAGCGTATCTTGGAGATCGGCTGTGGAAGGGGTGATTTGCTTGCATCGCTTCAACCCGCGCTCGGCGTTGGCATAGACTTTTCCCCGGAGATGATCCAGCGCGCCGCAGCGCACGCCGCGCTTAGGGCTCGAATTGATCGAAGCGGATGCTCATGATCTATCGCTCTCCGCGGGCCGTTTGATGTGATCATTCTTTCCGATCTGGTCAATGATCTGTGGGACGTTCAAGGCGTTTTCGAACAAGTCCGGGCATTATGTCGATTCTCATACCCGCCTGATTCTTAAATTTCTACAGCGGACTTTGGCAATTTCCCCTCAGCGTTGCGCAACGTCTAAATCTGGCGGTTCCCATGCTTGGTCAAAACTGGCTCACCCGCGAGGATGCTTCAAACATGCTCGGTTTGGCAGGCTTTGATGTCATTCGTCAGTCGCAGGAAATTCTTATGGCCTTTTCCGCTCGGGGGCTTCGCCAATAAATTCCTTGTCCGTCTGTGGCCGTTTCGCGAGTTCGCGCTTTCCAATTTTATCATTGCCAGGCCGCGTCCAGAAACAAGCAATGAACTGCCCAGTGTTTCAATTATCGTTCCGGCGCGGAACGAGTTGGGCAACATCAAAGCCATCTTTGAACGGACTCCGAAGATGGGGACGCGGGACCGAATTGATCTTTGTCGAAGGACATTCACGCGATGATACCTACGCTGCAATTGAACGCGAAATGGCGGCTCATCCCTCGACCTCGAGTTTGCTTCTGCGTCAAACCGGCATCGGCAAAGCGGACGCGGTGCGCCTCGGATTTGCAAAAGCCACGGGTGATATTCTGATGATTCTCGATGCCGATCTAACCGTTCCGCCCGAAGACCTGCCGCGATTTTATGAAGCCCTTCGTTCGGGCCGCGGAGAATTTATCAATGGCGTGCGCTTGGTTTATCCGATGGAGAAAGAAGCGATGCGCGGCTTGAACTTTATCGGAAATAAATTTTTTAGTTCAGCTTTCTCATGGCTGTTGGGACAACATATCAAAGATACGTTATGCGGAACGAAAGTTTTATGGCGCAAGGATTACGAACTGATTGCCGCGAACCGTTCTTATTTCGGCGACTTCGATCCTTTCGGTGATTTCGATTTGCTCTTCGGCGCGGCAAAGTTGAATCTTAAAATTATTGACCTGCCCATCCGTTATCGCGAACGGACATATGGCTCGACCAACATCTCGCGCTGGAAGCATGGCTGGCTTTTGCTTCGGATGGTTTGGTTCGCGGCGCGCAGAATAAAGTTTGTTTATAATCTGATCTGTGCTTTATCTCGCGGAAACATCCAGCAGGCGGCGGAAATCTTTGCGATAATCCGTCAGGCTGTGAATGCCATCCACTTCGAATAATTTCTTAACACATGGTTGCTGCAGCGCGGCTTGCTGTTGCGGCGTCAATTGATTCCAATAATCAATCCCAAAATAAAAATAATCATAGCCTTGCGCATGGATTTGATGCGGGTCGGGGTTGGCAAGCAATGCCTGCCATTCCGGCTTGGGCGCATACCATGTGACGGAGGAATCCGTTGCACGGCCAAAGATCGTCGGACCTTGATACGTGTGACGGATCAAGCACCAAACTTCCAGGCTTCAATGTATTCCAATATTTATTCGTCACCTTTGCATCCAGATCGCTGATGAATGTGGTGGTCACCGGCTTTTGAATCGAGATCAATTGAATTCCGAATAACATCAAGCCCGCAAAGATCGTTACCAATCCGCCAAAAACAACAACGCTTCGCCAAGCATCGCTTCTTTTGCGCGCCCATATCCAAAACAACGGAACCGCGTAAAGCGTGCAGGCAAATAAAAGTCCATCCAATAAACGCGGCGTGGCTGTATAAAGCGGGCCTTTGAAAGCCACAAACAACGAGGGCACGCTCCATGCAAATGTCCCGATCAATGCGGCTTCATACCAATTCTGTGTGCGCAGAGTTTTCCATCCCCAAATGATGACCAATGGCAATGCAAGAATGATCGGCCCGATTTCTGTCAATGCAACGATCAGTTGTGAGAGATTGAAGAACGATAAAGCGCCGAAGTGAGCGGAGATGACTGATGGAGGCCAGACAATATTTTTTTGG
>CAVVGP010000137.1:0-6730 GCA_963747625.1 uncultured Bacteroidales bacterium
GAGGATCGTGAACCATCCCGATTGTTCCCCCGGTATAAATGATGAGTATGGATATTTCTTTTTTATTTTTCATCTCTTTTCTTACAAATTGAAAAGCTTCATTGAATTTGAATAGGTGACTGACGCAATCTCTTCCTCGCTCATTTCAAAAATGTCGGCAAGCTTCTTATTTATAATACAAATATACGAACTCTCATTTCTTTTTCCCCTGTAGGGAGCAGGAGCAAGATACGGCGAATCAGTCTCAAGAATAAGATGCCCGGGACCAACCTCTTTTAGAATTTTATCCAATCCTGAATTCCTGAAATGTCACAATACCTCCAATCCCCAGTGTAAAACCCCATATCTATTGCTTTTTCCGCATCCTTCGAACTTCCCGAAAAAGCATGAAAGACACCTTTCAATGCTTTTCCTTTAAATTCATCCAGAACGGAGAAAACTTCAGTGAATGCTTCTCTTGAATGTATTACTGCAGGTAACCCGTTATTTAATGCAAATGCAATTTGTCTTCTGAAAGAAATCAGTTGTTCTTTCAGGAAGGTTTTATCCCAATAAAGATCAATCCCGATTTCCCCGATAGCAATAAATTTATTATTTGTGAAAAGATTTTCAAGCTTATCAGAGTTGAAAGATAATCCTTATTAATCGATGTGGGATGAAGGCCTATCATTGGATAACAGATACCGGGGTATCTTATTACTGCAGAAAGCATCTGGTCAACAGACTGCAAATCAATATTTGGCAACAGCATTTTTGAAATGTCGTTACCAATAGCTCTGTTCACCACTTCATCCCTGTCGGCATCGAATTCCTCCAGATAGAGATGTGTATGAGTATCTATAAATTGCATTAAACAACACCCTGAGCGATCATGGCATTTGCCACCTTCACAAAGCCTCCTATATTGGCACCATCAACGTAGTTAATAAAACCTCCCTCTTTTGTGCCGTATTTAACACAGGTACTATGAATGTTTTTCATAATGGTATGAAGCTTTTCATCAACCTCTTCACGCGACCATGGCAATCTCATCGAGTTTTGTGTCATTTCAAGTCCCGATGTGGCTACACCTCCTGCATTTGCGGCTTTCCCCGGGCCATAAAGGATCTTAGCATTGAGAAATACTCCTACTGCTTCAAGGGTTGAAGGCATATTGGAACCTTCTGATACGCAAATACATCCGTTTTTCACCAGTAATTTAGCCTCTTCAACGTTAATTTCATTCTGAGTGGCACAAGGCATGGCTATATCGCATTTAATCATCCATGGTCTTTTTCCTTCAAAGTATTCAACGCCATATTTTTCAGAATACTCTTTTATCCTTCCTCTTCTGACGTTTTTAAGTTCCATTATGAAATTAAGTTTTTCAGCATCAATGCCTTTTGGATCATAAATAAAACCGTTTGAATCTGAAGCAGTGACTACTTTTCCACCAAGCTGTGTAACTTTTTCTGTTGCATACTGAGCTACGTTTCCTGATCCTGAAATGGTAACAATTTTCCCTTTCAGGCCTTCTCCGCGTGTTGATAGCATCTCCTTTGCAAAATATGTTGCGCCATATCCTGTTGCTTCAGGACGAATGAGAGAGCCACCCCATTCAATACCTTTGCCGGTAAGAACACCGGAAAACTCATTTTTCAGCCTTTTATACTGGCCGAACAGGAATCCTATTTCACGTCCGCCCACTCCGATGTCACCTGCCGGAACATCTGTATCAGGTCCGATATGACGAAATAGTTCTGACATGAAACTCTGGCAAAATCTCATAACTTCATTATCCGATTTTCCTTTTGGATCGAAATCGGACCCGCCTTTTCCACCTCCCATAGGTAGTGTTGTGAGACTGTTCTTGAAAACCTGTTCAAAGGCAAGGAACTTCAGAATACCCATGTTAACAGTCGGATGAAGTCTGAGACCTCCTTTATAAGGTCCTATTGCACTGTTCATTTCGATCCTGAAACCACGGTTGATCTGAACCTCTCCCTTGTCATCTAACCACGGAACTCTGAAAATGATTGTCCTTTCAGGTTCTGCAATTCTTTCAAGAATTTTTGCATGTTTATACTTTGGATTTTCCTCAATAAAAGGGATCAGGGATTCCGAAACCTCCTGAACAGCCTGATGGAACTCGTTCTCACCAGGGTTTTTGGCTTTGATCATGGCCATGAATTGTTGTACTCTTGGATCCATAATTTAAATATTTTAATTAAAAGATTAATTGGAACGCTAAAAATATAAAAACAAAGCAATATAAACTCTGATTTTTGTCTTAATATCTGAAAGGTTTTTCTTTTATCATTTCTATTGGCCTGATTTACAAAAGAATGTAGTTTAAATTGTGCGGTAAAGATTTCCGGGAGAGCATTTCAAAAGGCCTTTGAACTCCATCTGAAGAAGAAGGGATGATAATTTATGAACCTGGATATCAAGTGACCTGCATATAGTATCTATAGACAGCTCTCCTTGTTTTGAAAGTAATTCAAATATCATTTTCTCAGTCTCATCAAGGTCGGAAAAGAGTGATCTTTGAATCACAGGTTTTGATTTTTCGGGTTTCCAGTCAAGAAAGTATTCTATATCATCCGGGCATTCTGTAAGAAACGCTTTATTAGACCTGATCAGGCTGTTGCATCCGGCTGACCATTGATCGTCCGGTCTTCCGGGTACTGCAAATACATCCCGGTTATATGAGTTGGCAATGTCTGCAGTAATTAGTGCACCACCCTTTATTCCGGATTCGATAATGAGTGTGGCATCAGAAAGCCCGGCAATTATCCTGTTTCTTTTAAGGAAATTATTGCGTTCGGGAAGTGCATCCGAAAGGAAGTCAGTAACAAGCCCTCCATTGCTTGCCATTGCTTTTGCTGTTGAAGCATGAATAGACGGGTAGGTTGTTTTAAATCCATGTGCCAGAACGCCAATTGTCTGAAGGTTATTTGCCAGGGCAGCTTTGTGTGAGGCAATATCAATTCCGTAGGCAAGACCACTGACAATTATCAGATCGGGATGACCAGCAGCCAGTCCAGCAATAATCTTTTCACATATTTCCCTGCCTCGTGTCGTGGCATTACGTGTACCAACTACACTTAAAATTTTTGATGCGTCAAGGTTACAGTTTCCTTTGAAAAAAAATACCACGGGAGAATCATCACATTGTCTGAGCCTGAACGGATAATCGTTATCGAGATAAAAGTGTGTTTTGATATTGTTCTTAGTGACATATTCCGCTTCTTTCTCGGCAGTATCAAGATAAGATTTGTCACTAATATACTGTGCAATACCTGAGCCTATTCCCGGTATTTTGATCAGATTCCTGTAAGATTCCTGAAATATTGCTTCAACACTTCCAAAATATGATACCAGTTTACGGGCATTAATATCACCAATACGTGGTATCAGACCTAAGGCAATTTTATGCTTAAGGGGCACTTCTGACATAGCACAAGAAATTGAGACACCTAAAGATAAAAAAAAGAGCCGGATAACCAGCTCTTCTCTTACTTAAAAATATCTCAATATTCAAAATGTCGCATGTTTCTCGTTGCTGGTTATTAGTTCTTAACCTTAACCTTAACCTAACCTCTCACTCCTCAAATCACACCCATATCAAGCATAGAATTTGCGACCTTAAGGAATCCGGCTATATTGGCACCCTTTACGTAATCGACATAACCATTTTCCATAGTTCCATGATTAACACACTGTCTGTGTATATTTCTCATTATCTCATGGAGCCTGTCATCAACTTCCTTGCTTCCCCAGCGAAGTTTCATGGAGTTCTGGGTCATTTCCAGACCTGATGTTGCTACGCCACCTGCATTCGATGCTTTACCTGGTGCAAAAAGCAAACCATTTTTCTGAATAATCTCAACTGCTTCGGGTGTGCTTGGCATATTTGCGCCTTCACAGATACAGATGCAACCGTTATTTATCAGTTTCTGAGCATCTTCTCCTGTCAGTTCGTTTTGAGTTGCACAAGGCAGAGCTATATCTACTTTAACCTCCCATGGATGTTTCCCTTCATGAAACTCAACTCCTTCGAATGCATAGGAATATGGCTTCACTATATCTTCATTCGAAGCACGAAGCTCAAGCATATAATCTATTTTTTTCCCAGAGATGCCATCCGGATCATATATATATCCGTCAGGACCTGATATTGTAACAACTTTACCTCCTAATTCCGTTGCCTTGAGAGCAGCTCCCCATGCAACATTACCAAAACCGCTGATTGCCACTCTTTTTCCTTTGAATGACTCTCCTTTTGTAACAAGCATCTCCTTGGCAAAATAGACACATCCGTAACCGGTTGCTTCAGGACGTATCAATGAACCACCCCAGTTACTTCCTTTTCCTGTGAGTACACCTGTATGTTCTCCTGCAAGTCTCTTGTACATTCCATATAAGAATCCAATTTCCCTGCCACCGACACCAATATCACCTGCAGGAACGTCAGTTTCCGGACCGATATATTTCCAAAGTTCAAGCATAAATGACTGGCAGAATCTCATCACTTCAGCATTAGATTTGCCTTTAGGGTCAAAGTCAGAACCGCCTTTGGCACCTCCCATCGGAAGAGTTGTAAGAGCATTTTTGAATATCTGCTCAAATCCCAGAAATTTCAGGATTGAAAGATTAACGCTCGGGTGAAAACGCAAACCGCCCTTGTAAGGACCGATCGCATTGTTGAATTGAATCCGGTAACCAAGGTTCACTCTTACATTTCCTTCATCATCGACCCATGGAACTTTAAAGGTAATTGCCCTGTCAGGTTCAATAATCCGCTCAATAATATTAGCTGATTCAAACTGCGGATTTTCATTATAAACCTCTTCAATTGATTCCAGTACCTCTCTGACTGCCTGTAAATACTCAACCTCTCCAGGATGCTTCTTTTCGAGGTTGTTCATGATTTTATCTACATTCATTATTTTAAAATTTAAGTTATGATTTAGTCTTTAATAAGCGGCTCAAAATTGAGATTGTTTAAAGTCATTAAAAATGATAAATCTCATGTTATCAGATGATAACCTTCACATGACACGGGCGTGCAGGTTTAGAGATTTAAAAACTTTCTCCTTCTCTTTCCGCGACAAGGCACTGATATAAACAGGTGGATAATTGGCAATACCTCCATTAACTTTTTGGGAAAGTACAATACTTTGAATAAAACCAAATAACCTGGTTTCAATTTTATAACCTGCAAATGTGGTTTTATTTATTTCAACGGAGTTTTTCTTGCCACCAACAATGCCCGTAGTAAAATATCTGAAAATCAGATATTCACCCTCATCAGAATAGCTGAAGAACTGATAATTCAGTATCATTGGCAAAAAGGCAAGAATGACCCAGATTCCGATAAGTATTATTGTGCACAGGGTATCGGTCATGCCAAGTAATGGAAATTTTATAAGCCTTCCAATATATGTCACGGCCAGGTAAGCAAGTAATACAACCGTCGCTCCGAAGAGTTTTATTCTCAGACTTATTATTGTCTTACTGTTATCGAAAGTCATGGTAATTATTTTAGTACAAATGTAGTATTTTTCCTCATTTATAGCCCCCTTGGGTCCCGTTCACTTCGTTCAGGGCAGGCTCTAAAGAGGAGTAAATTCTCGTTATTTTAGAAATTTAAATTATGTAACTGAATTAGTCCCCGTTTGGGGGGACGCCGCGAAGCGGAGGGAGTCTCTTCCCTTTGAAAAACTTCAGCAACAATTCCCTGCATTCTTCTTCCAATACTCCCGATTCGACGATTGTTTTTGGGTGTAGCAATGTGCCTGATACACTCCTGTATCCTTTCTGTTCATCTGCGGCACCAAATACAAGAGCGGGGGCCTGGCTCCATCCAATCGCTCCTGCACACATGGCACAAGGCTCAAGAGTGACATATATGGTACAATCGATGAGGTATTTTCCGCCAAGCCAGTTTGCCGCAGAAGTTATTGCCTGCATTTCAGCATGAGCAGTTGGATCTTTAAGTGTCTCGGTAAGATTATGAGCCCTTGCAATTATTATATCGTTACATACAACTACGGCACCAACCGGGACTTCCTTTTTAGCAAAAGCCTTAACCGCTTCAGCGATAGCTGCTCTCATGAAATGCTCTTTATTGCTTTGAACCACTATTTTTAAGTTTTGGTTCTAAAAGTAAGAAGAAAATCTGAAATGAGTTCTTAATGCAAGTTACCAACCTGATTAACAGAGTTGATACTGGCAGGCATGGTAAATTTGAATTCGCTGCCATTACCGTTCATGCTTTCTACCCAAATTTTGCCGCCATGTTTTTCCACAAATTCTTTGCAAAGCAACAAACCCAAAGTTGTACCCTTTTCCTCCGATACATCAAAAGCCTTATTGATTTCTGATAAATTAAAAATTTTTGTTATATGATCAGGGCTTGGTCCCATTCCGTTGTCCATAATGGAAACAGTTATATCGGAATGTGTCTGCTGGGCTGAAATATTAATTTGCCCCTCATTGTTTGTATATTTTATTGCATTTGAAACAAGATTTCTCAATATCGTTTTCAGCATAAAATTATCTGCAAAAACGATTAATTCCTCAGGTACAGAATGATTAATATTGATGTTTTTTGAATCTGCAATCGGTTTAAGGATTGAAACAGCATCCTGGCTTATTCTTTTGAAATTCAGTTTTTGAGGTTCGAAATTGATTTTACCCTGATTCATCCTGGTCCATTGAAGCAGGTTATCGAGAAGACTGTAGA
>CAVVGP010000138.1:0-15862 GCA_963747625.1 uncultured Bacteroidales bacterium
TAAATAAAAATATTACATTCCTGGAAAATGAAAGTGCTCAGCATTTTATCAGAAATGTCTGATGATGAAGTTTTACAGGTTCCTTTTATCCAAAATAGAGATATCCTGAAGGATTTAAATATGGCGGATAAATCTCCTTTTTGATGTCAATATAGGGAAAGAACTGATCGGACAGATTCTTTTATAAGTTGAAATACAGGACTCAGAAATTGACTAAATTTACTTAGGAATTACTCTTAATCTGATTCAATAACAGTTTTGTGGTCATTTAAGTAAATAAAGTCATGAGAACAAAAATTCTGAATTTTAGTCTTTTTTTCATCTTCATTAACATTCTATGCGGATGCAAAGATACTTCCAGACATGGAATCACGATAATTCAAACCCATGGCGTTGAATCTGTTTTTAATATTTCAAAGACAGGCGGATTGTTTGGTTCGGGAAATTTTATGAGTAAGAATTCAGGAATTGCAGCAGAGAACGAAGATCTGCTATCTGTTGAATTAGAAAAAAATCCTGATCTGATCACATTCCAATATATGGCGGACATGGGGAAAGATCTTAATTTCACTTACGATACATCGAAACCATTTCTTCTTCTCCTGGATAATAAAATTTTTACCGTTCAACTGAATGACAGCGCTTCATGGGATTTTATTAAAAGTGCAAAACAGGAATCCCTTGCCAGCTTAAATTCAATATCATTTACATTGCCTTTGAACAATGAAAATTATGAAATCCTTACTGAAATATCAGATATTGCTCCGGCAACCCGGCTTATCATAGAAACCAGATCAGATATTATCGGTTTAAACAAGGTGCTTCATTGTTCCAGCCTGCAAGTTTATGCCTTTCTGTTGATTCGGCATGGCAAATCTCTGACAGCTTAATGCATAACTTTGAAAAAATTCCAACAATTCTTATCAACAAAATGCCGGAAAAGATCGCTGATAATGACTATTTATCGGCACTTAAGAACCTTCGTCATGCTATTTACGGTTTTGATTCAAAATCTGATCATATAATAGATTTCAGCAGATATAAGAATATTACCAGTCTTAGTCTGACTGACTCAGGAGATACAAATGCCGTTGTAGTTAAACCACCCGAAAACCTGAAGTCTCTATTCTTTTTCAATTGCAATTCCTTACATGATGTACGAAATCTTTGCGGGAAGAAAAATTTTAATTCTCTCGGATTTACAGGTTGCGAAAAGCTTTATGATATTTCTCCCGTATACGGCATGAAAAACCTGCTGTGGCTATCGTGTCCTCCATCCATTAACCAGTCTCAGTTCGACACTCTGATCCCTTCGTTTTCTTCATTGCAGGTTCTTGAACTGATTGGATGCGATTCTTTAAAGAATATTGAAGCAGTAAGTAAGCTTAAAAATTTGAAATCACTTACTGTTGCTTGTGAAAAATTAGATACAACCCAAATTCCGGATATTAAAAACCTTCAATTGCTGGTTTTTGGCAAGAAACTAAGTGAAAAACAGATCCTGAATCTCCGAACCAGGTTTCCTAATACACTGGTAGTTCCGGGCAAAGGGCTATGCCTGGGATCAGGCTGGATATTATTATTGCTGCCATTGGTTTTGAGCGGGTTAATCTTTCTAAAAAAACATTAAATTGAGTATACCGGCCTATCAATATATTACGATCAGCCTGACCTATGAATTCAAGATCATATTTGTCCTGACCGGCATTTGTTAATTCATTCCGATATATATATTTAATGAGCAATGATCTTTTGAAACGATTCAGTCTGTCTGGATATCAGGCAGCAGTAATTGCTACTGCCGGAATGTGGTTTTTCGCTTCTTTGTACATATCTGTTACTGGCTGTCCATTACAGGACTTGTTTTTACAGGGTTGGTCATCATAATCCATTCATGCGGATTAAGAGACCTTGCCAAAATTATCGGACTATATGAATACAGGAATATTATCGTTATTTTTTTAATTGCGGGACTTATCCTGGGATTTTCCCTGGGAGTATTATACAGGCTGACATATAAGATGACAATGATTCCCCGGAATTTAACTTTGATGGCATTTACAGCCCCTGCAATTGGTATTACTGAAGAGCTGGTATTCAGGGGATTTATCCAGGGGACCGTCACCAGGGTGCAGGGATGGAAAGGGATTATTTTCTCGTCCGGCAGCCATACTATTTATAAGCTTCTCATAATCTGGAGCTTTCCATATGACCTGGGGATAAACCTTTTAAACATTGTCCTGTTGACCTTTTCTGTTGGTATGCTTTTGGGCTGGCTTCGGAAGACATCAGAAAATATTATCCCCCCTGCACTTGCACACGGATGCTTTGATATAATGATATATGGAAGCCTGAAATTCCTGCCTGTCTGGGTATGGCACTAATGGAAATAATTCAGTGCAGGCCTTTTTTTAAAAAATCAGAGTCCCTTTCATTCAAAAAATTTAAGAATAAAGGCTTTTCATCATTCCGCTAATTAAAATGATCAATATAATCAGAGAGTACTTTAAAATCTTTCTGATAAACAGGGTTTTGCTTTTCAACAAAAACAAGTTTACATTTGTTTTACTTGTCAGATCTTAAAAAAGAAGCAAAATGCAAGATTTTTTATGCCCAAAATGCAGGGAATATATCAGGGTAGGTGAAAACATCATTTTTAAAGTGAAAAATAGCAAGAGACAATCCTCCCTCCTTCTGTTAAGCCATCAGATAGGAAATTACACCAGCCTTAAACACCCTACCTTCGAAATTCAGAAAGGCGAATCGCTTGAATTTTATTGCCCTCTATGCAATACATCATTGATTTCGGATATCCATAAAAATCTGGCTCACGTTTTAATGTCAGATGATTCAGGAAAGATTCATGATGTTTATTTCTCTCAGATTGTTGGAGAACATAGCACATTCGAGACTGACGGAGACTCTGTACATGTTGCCGGAGAGGATGCAGGCAGATATACCTATTTCAAAATAGGAGATAAATTCAGGAAATATTTTTGATTATACATTATTGAAAGGTTTTTTATAATTTTATATATAACCTTACCTGATAACCTTAATTGTAGAATTATGAAAACGAAAACTATTCTTACTTTCCTCTCCATGTTGTTTTTCCTTCCTGCTTTTAATGTCCTTGCTCAGAAGGCTGACTTTTCAGGAAACTGGAAACTAAATAAGGAGAAAACAGACTTGCTGATAACCAGCTATTTCTTTCAGAAATCACCATGCACATCAAATCAGATAGTCTCCTTACAACACGTGTGTACGAGAACGGAACAGGTGAACAATACCCTTTCGATGAGAATCTTTCTCTGGACGGGAAGGATTGTAAGATCTTTATTTATGACATGCCAAGAACAACCAGGGTCTCACGTTCAGCAAATGACGGATCTATTATATTTGAGTCAGCGACCATCTTCCAGGGTTATAACGGAACAGACACTCTTTCTGCAAAAGAAACATTCAGAATTGATAATGATGGAAAGATTCTGACTATGAACTTTACTAATAAATCCTCTGCAGGAGAAGTCACCGGCACAAACTATTATAATAAAGCAGAGTAGAAGTTTTATTGACCTGATATTTCCAAAAGAGGAATTCTGATTATTCCCTTAAGAGCAATACTAATATTATTTTCACTTATAACTAAGTGTTTCCTCAGTGTCACTCTGTATAATTGATAGTTAAGAACTATTACAGAGTGACACTGAGAGCCGCTAAGGGTCAAAGAGGTATATGGTTAAGATTTAATTTAAGATAAATTCCTCAGCGTTTACATTCCAGCCTGTAATTTTAATTACCGGATCTTTCCCTTTAATATAACAGCCGGACAACTTACGCTTACAATTTTGGTTTCAGAAGGGGCCAGGGTAAAATAACTGCGGTCCAGTAACTTGGCAGTAACTCTTCCTTTCCAGCCATTAACTGTGGACGGATAAAAAAGGCCAGCTTATTAGTGGAATTGGTGATCTGAATTGTCCAGCTTTTTTCACTTTTACCTTTTGTGCAATTAATAATTTCAGCATTAACGTGGTTTTCAGCATGTCATTTAACGATTTATAATCGCCATCAGCTGAAAGCCAGTAAACATTATGAGAGACTGTTTCCTGTCACTGTTTTTCAGATTCAATACGACAAAATTCACATCCTTTGATTCCTGCTAATACTGAAGATAATGAAGTGGCCTCTTTAACATCTGTATGCTGAAAGTCCGACATTCTTTTCTTCGTGAAATAATAATTTGGAATCCAATCCCGAAAACATCGATCTCGGCAACCAAACCGTCGTAAGAATGATATGTCCTGTTAATAGCAAGAACTTTCATATTGGTGGGATTCAGTTGAATATGTACAGGCTCACATGCATTCTGCATAAAATAATAACCTGCATTTGGCATTAGAAACCAGTCATATACCTGCCATACAACACTTGGGAAAGCCGAATTTATTTTCCATAGCATAACTCCACCGATATCATTCAGCTTATGCCCTGCAGCTTCAAAAATGCCCTGGTAACCTACAGCATTCATTAGCTGCATTTTATTACAGAAATCCTCCATATTTATCGGCTCACCATATCTTTTTACCATTTCTTTATAATAAAGATCCCATCTGCCATTGCCTGTACAGGCATCATGATAACCCCAGCTATTATTCAGAGGGAAAGGCAATTTATTATCCCATACCAGGTCGGTAATTATTTTTGGCATAATATTGTATGTTGGCTGTGAAGGAATTCCGGTTTCATCTTTAAATACCCAATCCTTGCCAGCAATTGCTTTTGAATAGTATACTTTCGGATCCTGCCATGTATATGGACCTCCGCTGTAAACACCTGAAGGCAGATTATCGGGCCATGCTCCGTTCCATCCGGATGGTAGTTTTGCAAATCCTGAGGAACTGGGAATATAAGGTCTTGTTCCGTCGAGAGTGATTATACTTTCCCTCATGGCATCATAAAGTTCTTTCCGTGCATGTCCTTCATTGCCACCTGTCCAGACCAGAAGACTTGGATGATTTCGTATACGAAGGATCGTACTTTTCACATTTTTGATAAATATATTACCTTCCAGCGGCCAGTCAGGCGATCCCTTAAATTCACCCTGCGTATCGCCTGTAATCCAGAAATCCGACCACACCAATAATCCATATCTGTCGGCTGCTTCAAAAAATTCATCACACGGGGTAACTCCTCCTCCCCATATTCTGACAAGATTAATATTTGAGTTTCTGCACAGATGCATTTCATAATCGTACCTTGCTGAATCACGATTAAGCATCATATCTGGCACCCATGCTCCACCAGTCACATGAACTCTTTTTTCATTTACATAAAAATCACGGCGATATGAACCATTAACATTAACTGCCTTTGTACTGACTGTACGGATACCAAAAACAAAAGAGGTATCATCAGAAATTCCTGATTTATCCGAATACTGAAGCCTGATCCTGTAAAGATTCGGTTTTCCGTAGCCATTAGGCCACCATAGTTCAGGATTGATTAATATTCAGCTCATTAGTATTCTTCCCATTAAGATCAACGATTGTCGGCGCATTCTTTGTCAATGGAACATTTTTTGAGAATTGTAAAAGTCTACCTTTAAAATTTTCAGGAGTTATTAGTGACTGTTAATTTACCAATTTCATCTGTCTTGTTATGATTCTGCAATTTAAGATTCAGAGATATTGTTGCATTAGTGGTATCTGGGAGCTCTGGCAGATCCGTTACAATCTTTGGATCGGCTATTGTAACACCACCTGAAGTTCTCAGGTAAACAGGCAGCCATATACCCATATTGCGATCCCTTACAGGAGGTATCCAGTCCCAGCCAACGGAACAAAGCATTGTGACATTCTTTCCTATATCGCCTGTAGGGCCACCATTTTCAAAAAAATCACCAAGAGCTTTGAGCTGTTCTGTTGCCGGCAGCCCCGGATAATCAAGAGGATAAATCTTTACTGCCAGCGTATTTTCAGCTCCTGCCCTTATTTCTTTACTCACATCAAAGCTGTATTCAGCAAACATACCAGCCATCTCAGTTGAGTCAGCAATTTGCTTTCCGTTGAGCCATACCCCCGCACGATAATTTATTCCTTTAAATATCAACTGAAAACAACGGCCCTGGTCTTTGGCAGAAACGTTAAACGTTGTCCGGTACCAGTAAGGTTTTTTCCATGGGTTTGGGTTATTGGGAAGAAAGCTGAACTGTTCCAGGTTATATTTTTTATTAAACTCATCAGAAGCATCCGGAATAACCATATTGTTCAAACCGGAATAAGGATCGGGGTAAATATTATTGGCAACCAGTCCGGTAAGCACTGTAGATGGTACATTAACAGGGAACCAATACACTTTCGACTTGTATGCGGGCGATGAAATTTCTTCTCCTGCGGATGAAATCAGAACTGACGACTGTAATTCAAAACTGGTAAGTTTTTCTTGCTTTACTATGCCGTTCTGACAATGAGCCGGAACTGAAAAAACAAATAAGCTTATCAGCAGAAGACCAATCGAATTAGATTTTCTCATGATTGAAATATTAAAAAAGAATAGAAATAAAATTTGATATGATGCACAATCTCACACTAATATAAATCAGTTTCTCAATTAATGAGAACGAATTATCAGAAAAGATGAATGGAGGTTTATCAATATTTTTTGATTTTCCATGGTTAACTTCAACATTCGTGTTATCATTCACTGTCATGCCGAACATTTCCGGCAGTCTGAACTGAAAAAGGCCTGTTAGTTTTTTTTCTTTCCTCACTGTCACAGTCCATGTACATGAAGATGTTCCATCTTCAGCCAATATCCGATATTTTACATCGCCTGAAAAATTAACTGTCCCGCTGTTGCTAAATTGTTCATTATTACCAATCCAGGTCCTGGCCCCGGGGGAAATAACAAAGCTGACAGGCAGATGTTTCAGATCTGCAGATTCATCAACTTCAGCGACAATTGTTTTACGCGACTTGTTGATAAAAACCCATTTAGTAAGCCCCGGGATTGTAAATGACAGAAAATCACAAGCTGAATTTTTTGCATTTTTTACATTGATTAACCACTCCTTTTGTATGCTTCTGTTTTCAGCATAAACCTTGTAAATCACCGGCTTATTAAAATTGTTAATTGAACTTTTGTTCACCTGCAGTTTCCCCTCAACTTTTGCATAGGCTCCGGGGGAAAGTGTATAATCAGCCCGTAATGATCCTTTATCCTCTCCCGATGGCATAACTACTGTAATAGCAGATTTACTGCTATCGATCGAGCAAGATATCTGCCCTGGCAGATAAAATGATTCAATATCAGCATATTCTGAACCTTTATGCCAGTGAATAGGATGAAGAAGTATAATCACCCTGTCTCCGGGTTGCAGCTTATTAAGGTCAAGCATGCCAATATTCCACCTGACTCCATCCGTCTTTGAGGCATCAGAAAAATATTTGTTATTATTAAGAAAATAAGCTTCATACTGAAGTCCAAAATCCCTCAGTTTTCCTTTTATAATAGCTGATATTTTTACCTCCGATGGGAACTGTTATATTATTAGTAAAATTCCCGACAACAGGGTAAGTACATTCCTCAAAAAAATAAAAGTTAAGGTAATGATAAACCTTGCAATAATTAGAGCCATGGGATGCTGTTCCTATGATCTTTATTCCATTTGAACGGAGCCAATTTAATTCATTATGGAGGAAGGTGACAGGATTAATATTATAAATTAACTGTAATGTAACCAGATCGTTATGCCAGCCAATTTCAAAATGCCTTTCATTCTGCATTTTTTTAAAATCGGAATAATCAAATCAGAATGAACAGCCATATTATCGGGATCTTGCAAGGTAATATGGAGCAGTATGCAGAATGAAATATGTTGAACGGAATCCAAGTTTGTATTCGACCTCAGAAAACTTAAAAGCTATATTAAGATCGATTATCAATATCATGTCTTAACCCAATGACAATCTTTTTGCTGTTAAAGGTCTGACGGAACTCATTTAATGGTAAAACAATATATTTACTGGTATCAGATATCTTTTTCAGAAACGCAGCATATTTTTCCCACGTAAAATTAGTATCAGGTTCTGACCCATGTTCTTTAATTGTTTTCAGGCCATCTGACAGAGTCTTGTTTTTGATGATTTTATTCTGAAATATATTTGCACCGGTCAGAATCATTATTCTGACCGTAAAAGTACTGATCAATAAAAGAAGAATACAATTAAAGATCGAATATTTTATTACTAAAGTCTGTATTTACAAGAATCATAGTATCAATGTTTAAATACTGGTTTTATAATTTTGTTTTGCAAAAATATGTTTTTGAAAACTATTTAAGCAATTTTTTTATATTATATAATTTATTTAGTGCTTCAACCGGAGTGAGATTATCAATATCAATCTCAAGAATCTCATCACGGATCTGTTTTAGTACAGGGTCATCGAGCTGAAAAATACTTAGTTGCATTCCTTCTCTGTGACCTGCTAAATCTGCAATTGGCTTTGTGAGTTCTTTCTTGTCATGACCCTGTTCCAGTTCTTTAAGAATTTCATCTGCCCTGTTAACAACACTTCTTGGCATACCAGCCATTCTGGCTACATGTATTCCAAAACTGTGTTCACTGCCGCCTCTTTTGAGTTTCCGGAGGAAGATGACTTTATTATTAAGCTCTTTTATTGAGACATTATAGTTTTTTACCCGTGAAAATGAATTCTCCATTTCATTTAGTTCATGATAATGAGTAGCGAATAAAGTCTTCGCCCTTAGCTTATTCTCATGAAGATATTCAACCATGGCCCATGCAATTGATATGCCATCATAGGTACTGGTGCCTCTTCCTATTTCATCAAGCAATACAAGGCTTCGGTCAGAAAGATTATTCAGTATACTGGCTGTCTCATTCATTTCAACCATAAATGTCGATTCGCCAAGACTTATATTATCGGATGCTCCTACCCTGGTAAATATTTTGTCAACCATACCTATATCTCGCTGCTTTTGCAGGAACAAAACAACCCGTTTGTGCCATGAGCACGATAAAGCTGTTTGCCTTAATAGGGCCGATTTCCCTGACATATTGGGACCTGTCAGTATGATAATCTGCTGATCTTCTGTATCGAGTACCATATCATTTGGGACATACGACTCCCCGACAGGCAATTGCTTTTCGATTACCGGATGGCGGCCTTCTGTAATATTCAAGACTTCCTTGAGTCATTCAGAACCGGTCTGATATAATTGTTTTCAGTGGAGATTAACTGCAAACGACTGAAGGCAATCGAGTCTGGCAATAAGCGATGAATTCAGTTGTATTGGAGGAATATATTCAAGTATTGCAAGAACAAGGTCGTTAAAGAGTTTGGCTTCAAGCGCAATTATTTTCTCTTCGGCTCCTAGTATTTTGCTTTCATATTCCTTGAGCTCCTCAGTTATATAACGTTCAGCACTCACAAGAGTCTGTTTTCTTATCCATTCCGGAGGAACCTTGTCTTTGTGAGTATTTCTGACTTCAATATAATATCCAAAAACATTATTAAAACTCACCTTAAGAGATGTAATACCAGTGCGTTCGCTCTCCCGTGTCTGCAGTTCGGCAAGATAATCCTTGCCATGGTAAAGGATATTACGCAGTTCATCGAGTTCATCCGATATTCCTTTGGCAATTACATTTCCCTTATTAAGCTGGACAGGCGGATCATTATTTATCTCATTTTCAATTTTAACAGCAATCGACTTGCAAGGATTTAACTGTTCAGCAATTTTAAGAAGGGGCATGCAACCACTCCTGTTGCATAGATCGCTGAGTGGTTCAATAGCTTTCAATGCCCTCTTTAAGCTGAACCACTTCTCTTGGATTTATCCTGTTAACTGCAACCTTTGAAATAAGTCTTTCAAGGTCGCCTATCTGCACGAATATACCCTGCAGTCTCATCCTTTACCGCACTGTTTTCGACAAAGTACTGTACTACATCGAGCCTTTCATTAACCGGTTGAATATCTTTCAACGGCAGTGAAATCCATCTTTTTAATAATCTGCCACCCATAGGAGAAATAGTCCGGTCCATTACATCAATAAGGGTCTTTGCCCCCTCGTAAGGAGAGTGGAATAATTCGAGGTTTTTAATAGTGAATTTATCGAGCCATACATACCGGTTTTCTTCAATCCTTGAGAGGCTTGTAATATGTCCCAGTTGTTCGTGCTGGGTAATGTCGAGATAGTATAATATTGCACCCGCAGCAATAATACCGAAATTGAGATTTTGCACTCCGAATCCCTTTAATGAGCTTGTTTCAAATTGTTTCAGCAGCCTGTCATTTGCAGCTTCTGATGTAAAGATCCAGTCATCAAGTTTATAAGTATAGAATTTCGGTCCAAAAGAATCAAGAAACAACTCTTTTCTTCCTTTTTCAAACAACACCTCTTTTGGCTGGAAATTATTCAGCATCTGATCTATATACTCAATTGTACCTTCCGAAGTAAGAAATTCGCCCGTTGAGATGTCAAGGAAAGCAACCCCTGCAATTTTTTTATCAATATGGACAGCAGCCAGGAAGTTATTTTCTTTATGGTTTAAAACATTTTCGTTAAGCAGGACACCGGGAGTAACCATCTCAATTATGCCTCGCCTGACAATTTTTTTGGCCAGCTTCGGATCTTCAAGCTGTTCGCAAATAGCTACCCTCTGCCCTGCTCTTACAAGACGGGGAAGGTATGTGTCGAGGGCATGATAGGGAAACCCTGCAAGCTCCACAAACGAAGCAGAACCGTTTGCTCTTCGAGTAAGCGTAATTCCAAGTATTTCAGAAGCTCTTATAGCATCCTCCCCGAAAGTCTCATAAAAGTCACCTACCCTGAAAAGAAGTATCGCATCAGGATGTTTGGTCTTGATGGCATAATACTGCTTCATTAATGGCGTTTCTACATACTTCTGAAAATCAGACATCTGAAATGTAGCGATTTAAAAAGGTTCTTATGAGCCGTCTTCTTCTCGACAAAGATACACTGCTGATAATATTAATGAAATAGTTTTTGAATTTAATTATCCATTTGAAAAAATCAAATTAGTCTCCTTAACTGTTAACATGTGTCTTTCCTCAGTGCGACTCTGTTCAACGACGTCTTAAGAATTTTAACAGAGAACCACAGAGAAGACCTTAGGAGAAGAGTGTTTTAAATTATACTCCCTTCCCCGTTAAATGAATATTATAATAAATCTCATTGAATCATTCCATACGATTTTATACCTTGCTGACAATAAAATAGCAGAAAGATAAATCTTTAATGTCACCGTATTCCAAGGCGCTTGAAAATCAATTAATCTACCCCAAATACAGGGGAAGTAAATTGATTTTCTTCGCTCTCTCTGGGGACGGGGTAAACGAAGAAAATCAATAAATATGAAAAAAGTTTTAATACTCGGAGCAGGACTTGTGGTTAAACCAATGGTGGAATATCTGCTCAATAATAATCTGGGTCTGATGATTGCATCTCCGATGAAAGAGAGAGCTGACAAAATGATAAATGGGAACCCTCTTGGATCTTCACTCGACTGGTCAATGGATGACCCGGAGATGCTTGAAAAAATTGTAGCTGACCATGATATCACAGTAAGTCTCTTGCCGTATAAGTATCATTCTGATGTTGCAAAGCTATGTCTCCGCCATGGGAAATCTCTTGTCACTACTTCCTATATTCAACCTGGCATCAAAGACCTTGATGAACCCGCCACTAAAGCAGGTTTGTTATTCCTGAATGAGATCGGTCTTGATCCAGGTATAGATCACATGACTGCCATGAAAATTATTGATCATATCCATAATAAAAACGGGAAAGTGGAAGAATTTTATTCACTCTGCGGAGCTCTTCCTGCACCCGAGTCAGCTGATAATCCTTTGAGATACAAGTTTTCATGGAGTCCGAAAGGAGTCATACTTGCAAGTAGAAACAGTGCACTCTACCTTAAAAAAGGCAAAACAATCTATATAGAGCCGGCTGATCTTTTTAAAGACAGATTCAATTATTCTTTCCCCGGCATAGGAGATCTTGATGTTTATCCGAACAGGGATTCAATAAGTTTTATAGATATTTACGGAATACCTGAAACAAAAACCATGTATCGCGGCACTTTCAGATATAAAGGTTGGTGTGAAGCATTGGATGCAATGAAGAGCTTCAATATGCTTGATGATACTGTAAAAAACTATAAAAATCAAAGCTATAAGGATTTCCTTGCAGAAAGAAGCGGATTGGGTGAGAGAGATCTCAAGACAAAAGTTTACAAAAAACTTAATGTTTCCATAAAATCTGCGGCTTTTGAATCACTTGATTTTCTTGGTTTTTTCAGTGACGAAAAACTTCAGTATGATGAGACAACACCTTTTGAAATTACTTCCGACAGGATGATAAACAGAATGATGCTTTCTGTAAATGAGCGCGATATGGTCATCTTACAGCATGTAGTGCTGGCATCGTACCCTGATGGGACAAGGGAGACCATAAAGTCATCCATGCTTGATTTCGGATCCCCTTTATTGAATACTTCTATTTCCAGGACTGTTGCATTGCCAGCTGCGATAGCAGTTAAACTGATACTTGAAAAAAAAATAGTGTCGACAGGTGTTCGCAGACCAGTTATACCAGAGATATATAACCCTGTACTGGATGAGCTAAAAACACTTGGCATTGAGATGAAGGAAGAATTCGGTCTGCCTGAAAGCGAAATGATATGATAATAAAATAAAAAAACAGTTGCACAGTGGGCTCTCTGTGTAACTAATAACGATTATAAGTCGATGAATCTTCAAAATCAGAATTTTAAATAAAAATCCTTTGTAAGATTGATATAATCTTCATTAAATTCATGCCTTCTTCCATGTTCAATTGTGAGGAATTTTTCAACAGGCTTTTTCTGAAACCTGCTAAAAGTCAATACCAGCCTTCGGATCTCAGAGTTAGGCAATGGCTTTATTTTCAATATATTATTACAATACAGTCCAAATTCGTATGCATCAGCGATAAAAATATTCCCTTCCACATAAGGCATTATTATCTGCAGACGGCCATTCTCCCTCAATAGCTTTAGTGCACAGGTAATTATCTCTTTTGAAGTTAATGAATCATTATGACGTGCAGCCGATTTCCTGGGGTCAGGGTTTTTTAATGAATCATAGAAATAAGGAGGATTAGTTACAATCAGGTCAAACATGGCATGTTCAGGATTAAAATTTTGAAGATTCGTGAATTCAACTTTTATCCTGTCTTTCCAGGCACAACGGCTGACATTTTCACATGTCTGGATATAAGAATCCTCATCAGGTTCAATGGCTTTAATTTCCGCATTGCATCTCTGAGCAATCATAATAGAGATCAGTCCTGTGCCGGATCCGATATCAAGGACATTATTTACACCATTAATATCTGCACAGGCTCCAAGAAGGACGCCGTCGGTACCAACTTTAAAAGCTGACTTATCCTGGAAAATTGTAAATTTTTTAAAAGCGAAATAATTATTGGCCATTTTCAGAATTTTTCATTGACCCCGAGACGAAAAAGCGCAAAATCATATTTCACAGGATCAGATGGATCAAATTCACGCAGGATTTCTGTAAGCTCCTCAACTGCTTTCCAGTCATTCATCTTCCTGTTTAATAGTCCCAGTCTTCGGGCAGTATTGCCTGAATGCAGATCCAAAGGAACATAAAGTAAGGACTGATCTATCTTTTTCCAGATGCCAAAATCCACGCCATGGTTATCACTCCTCACCATCCATCGGAGAAACATATTTAACCTTTTACCTGCTGCACCAGAATTGACATCGGCAAAATGCTTTTCATTCCTTATTTCATGAGGGAGAGAAAAAAAGAAAACGGAGGTGAGATAAACCCTCTTTAATTGAACCGGAACTTTTCATACCCTGAAGTATAACATCTTCCATACTATCATAGCTGGAATAAATATGTCTCAGGGCTCTGATAAAATAAATGCAATCATTCCCATTAAATGTTCTGTGAACAAACCGGCCGAATCTTAAAAGCTCATTTTCATGTGCCGACATTATAAACTCATAAGGAGAGTCATCCAACAATTCGAGCAGTAACCTGCTGCTTCTAAGAATCAGATCTCTTCTGCCCCATGCTATGGCGGCTGTAAGAAAACCCGATATCTCCCTGTCATGGTATTCCTTGAAAATATGAGGAATAGAAATCGGATCACATTCAATAAAAGAAGGATTATTATACTGAAGATATTTTTCTTCCAGAAATGACTTGATTTCAGATGCGGGGATGCCGTTGTATGATAGCTTAAGACTCATTTACTATAAGTCCGTCTTTGATCTGAAGTACCCTGTCCGACATTGAGGCAAGCTGTCGGTCGTGAGTAACTATTACGATTGTTTGTCCAAAAGTGTCCCTGAGCTTAAAGAAAAGCTTATGCAGTTCATTTTTATTCTCTGTATCGAGATTCCCTGAAGGTTCATCAGCAAGGATAACAGAAGGGTTATTTACGAGTGCCCTGGCGACTGCTACACGTTGCTGTTCTCCTCCGCTCAACTCTGACGGCTTATGTTCAAGCCTTTCGGCCAGGTTAAGAAATCCCAGCAGCTCGGAAGCCCTTTTCTCAGCCTCTGTTTTGCTTTTACCAGAAATATATGCCGGAATACAAACATTTTCAAGTGCTGTAAATTCAGGAAGCAGCTGATGAAACTGAAAGACAAATCCGATGTTGTTATTTCGGAATGCTGCGAGAGCTCTTCCTTTAAGACGGCTGATATCTGAATCGTTGTAAAAAATTGTCCCTCCATCAGGATGATCAAGTGTTCCAATTATCTGAAGAAGTGTCGTTTTGCCAGCACCACTGGCTCCGACTATTGAGACTACCTCTTTATCCTGGATTTGTATATCAATTCCCTTAAGAACCCTGAGGTTTCCATATGACTTTGGTAATTCCGGTTGTTCTAATCATAATTTAAGAAAAGGATGGCAATAGCGAAAGTAATTTTTTTCTTTTGATCCCTGTTACATCCTTCCCCAGGAGGGAGATACGATGAAACTTTTCCTGTACGGATGAAATAAAAAAGGGTTCATTAAATAAACGATATGAATAAATCTAATCTTTACTTCTTCATGGAATCCTCCGAAACGTCTGTCTCACTCGACATTATCTTTTGTCTGCCTGTCACTTTGCTGGATTAACTTCAGTGTTTTTCTGAAGATTTTCATTTATCTCGTTTAGCATCATTTCGAATGCTGGAACTCATTTCATTCATACTCTGACGGGCTTCTGATGTAGCATCATTCATATCATTCTTAATAGAGTCAGATACATCGTTCATATCATTTTAAATTTCTCCGAATAAGTAGTCACATCTTTTTTAATAGTATCAGAAACATCGGTCAGATCTTTTCGAAAATCGCTTGTGCTTGTCTCAATCTCCTCCTTATATCATCAGTTGCTTTCTTAAAATCGCGCATCCCCTTTCCAATAGTTTTTGCTATATCAGGTAGTTTTTCAGCGCCAAAAAGAAGAAGTGCAACAATGATAATAACAAATATTTCCGGTCCGCTCATAACAATTTATAATAAATATTTCTCCCTTATAAAAAGCCAAAGTTAGAAAAGTTTAATGATTTTCCCATTGATTAAATTTCTATAACAAATAAAATAGGGACACGCCGTGGTATGCCCCTATAATTCAAACTATATTCTGTAAAATGAATTTCTAAATCGAGGATTTAACTTTTACTTTTGCTTCCTCTGTAATTTCCTTTGATTTTGGTGTTGTGTCGTACATCAAAGCTGTTGCAACGAATACAGATGAATAAACTCCTGTTCCGATCCCGACTAACAGAGCGAACATAA
>CAVVGP010000139.1:0-7549 GCA_963747625.1 uncultured Bacteroidales bacterium
TAAGGCCGGAAATAATAAAATTCAGACTGTTACAAAAGGATATTTTCAAGACTCTGAAAATAATTTCAGATATCTGAACAGCGATATGAGCTCAGAACCGGTTTGGCAGACAAGAACCAATAGTCAGGTTCATCAGAGAGGCTTTATACAGGAATTGTATATTCACAGAGATAAAAGTATTATTTCTGCCAGGGTCTGGTACCAGAATTCTGACAGAAACCTTCCTTCGTCACTTTTAACCGAGCCAAACCCGGGTGAAAAGCAATTTGACGAATCTTTAAGGTCGATGCTGACTTATAATACATCAAGAGAGGCCTCTGACTTTTCAATTACCGGTGCATGGATGTCAAGCAGGTTGAATTATTTTAATCCTCTTGCATCGATTGACTCACGGAATCTGGCCGAGACACTGGTTTTAAAAGCAGCTTTCGTTAATTCTCTTGGGAAAAATACAAAACTGAATATAGGTCTTGATGAAGAATCATGTACGGTAAAATCAAATAATTATAATAATAATATAAGCCGAAATACTGCAACCTTGTCAGCATCGATTGACAGGAAGTGTGGAAGAATAGGAACATCGGTTGTTCTTCGGGAAATCCTGAATAAAAATAACTTGCTTGTACCGGATTTCTCAGCCGGGGTCCAGTTCAGATTAGCAGCCGACAAGGAATATTACCTCAAAGCAAATATATCAAGGAATTCAAAAATACCATCAATGAATGATATGTACTGGGTCCCCGGAGGGAATCCTGACTTAAAGAATGAATATGCTTTAGAATATGAATTAACCTATGAGATGATCCGAAAAATTTCTGATCCCTTAAATTTAAAATATGACATATCTGTTTTCCGTTATAACATAAATGACATGATAGAATGGCATCCGGGAGCATACTCTTACTGGACAGCTGATAATATTCAGAAAGTAATTTCAACCGGAGCTGAATCATCAGTATCTTTGGATTATACTAATAATAATTTTGCCGGAGCCATGAAAGCAGGTTATTCATTCACCAGGTCAATATCCGGAAAAACGTCGGTCGAAAATGATCTCTCAGCAGGGAAGCAACTTATGTATATACCTGAAAATCAAGCTAACGCTATGTTAAAATTTGGCTATAAAAACTTCTACTCGTTATGGCTGGCAAACCTTACAGGTAAAAGATTTATAACTGCAGATAATTCACAAAATCTTCCGGAATACTTCATTAATAATTTTGTAACCGGCATTAAATTTAATCTCAAGAGTACATCAATTGACATTAATTTCAATATTGATAATATTTTCAATATAAATTATCAGACAATTACCTATTATCCTTTACCAGGACGTTCCTACAGTATGAAAATCTTAGTTCAAATCGTTAAATAACTTTAAAATGAAGAATTTAGTAAAAATTTGTGCTCTTTTCCTGTTGATTGTTTCATGTTCAAAAACACCTGATTACGGAAACTTGAATTTTTCATTCAGTGGAGGCGTTTATGTTGTTAATGAAGGAAACTTCGGACAAGGTAATGGATCACTCTCTTTTTATTCATATGATTCCTCGAAAATCTATAATAATCTTTTCTTTAGCGCAAATGGAAGACCTTTGGGTGATGTGCCAAATTCGATGAGCATAATGGGAGCCAATGCATATATTGTAGTAAATAATTCAGGGAAAATAGAAGTTGTCAATCAATCAACTATAAAATCCGTATCAACTATAACCGGACTTATATCACCTCGCAATATTGCGTTCATTAACGATTATAAAGCATATGTTTCAAGTCTCTATTCCGATTCTGTTACTATTATTAACCTTACTACCAATAGTATTTCAGGTTATATTAATATCAGAAGAACTTCTGAATCGATAGCAGTTGCAGGAAATAAAGTGTTTTTTGCAAACTGGTCGGAGGGAAAGGAATTAATGGTTGTTAATTCAGGTTCTGATAAAGTAGTAGATTCAATAGAAGTTGGAATAGAGCCGGAAAGCATGGCTTTTGACAATCATGGAATGCTGTGGGTTCTCTGCAATGGAGGATGGACACGGCAAAATTATGGCGAACTTATACAAATCGATCCGACTACAGATATAATTCAAAAAACACTTACTTTCCCAACAAAAGAGGAATCACCTACTTGCCTTAAAATTGATGGCACCGGCCAGACTCTTTATTATCTTGATGATGGCGTAAGACAAATGGATATTGGTGCAACAGAGTTACCAGCTACTACTTTTATAATTCAGGCTTCTGGAGAAAATTTTTATAAAATAGGAGTTAATCCTATTAATAACGACGTTTTAGTCACTGATGCAGTTGATTACATTCAGCAGGGATATCTGTTATTATATGCATCTACCGGGAAACTTATATCAAAACTTCAGGCAGGAATAATACCTGGATTTATGTGTTTTAAACTATCAGTAAATTCCTGAATTGTCTGAATGGTTTTACGTTTATGAGGACAAGAGAAAGCATTAATTACCATTGGTATATTTTTTTAATTGCATTCCTGATATTTTCAGGTTGCGTGGACGGTCATAAGAAAAGTATTGCAGTTAAATCCCGTGATGTACAGGATGAAGTTGTCAGAGCAGAAAGATTATCCATTGAAAAAAAAACAGGGTTTACCCAGGTAAGAATTATTAATCCCTGGCAGGGAGCAAATGGAGTAAAACAGATTTATAACCTTGTAAAAAGCGGATCGGAATTGCCTGCCGGTTTGGATTCCGCAGCTGTAATTTTTGTCCCCCTGAAAAAAATAATCTGCATGTCTACTACATATATAGCCATGATTTCCGCTCTGGGCGAAGAAAAAACATTGCAGGTGTATCAGGTACAAATTACATTTATTCACCCGAACTGATTAAGAATGTAGAAAAAGGGCTGGTAGAGGATGTCGGATATGAAGCAAATCTCAACAAAGAGCTGATACTCAAAATTTCTCCTGATCTTATAATGATTTATGGAATTGGAAGCGAATCGGCCGGATATCTGGGAAAAATAGAGGAATTGGGCATAAAAGTTCTTATTAATGCAGATTATCTTGAAACGGATCCTTTGAGTCGGGCAGAGTGGATTAAATTATTCGGTGCCTTGTATTGCAAAGAAAATCTTGCTGACAGTATATATGAATCTGAAGTTGAAGAATATAGCAAATTGAAATCGTATATAGCCGGAAATACAAAGAGCAGGCCAAAGGTTTTACTGGGTCTTCCTTTCAAAGATACATGGTATATCTCACCGGGCAATTCATTTATCAGCAAACTCATAAATGACGCCGGGGGAAATTATCTCTGGGGAAATACAGAATCTTCTGTGTCGATGCCATATGGAATTGAAAGCGTTTATTTAAAAGGAATGAAGGCTGATTTCTGGCTTAATATCGGGAATGTAGTTCCAGCAATGAGATCTCGGTTATTGATCAACGTCTTGATGATCTTCCCTGTTTTAAAAATGATAACCTTTTCAATAATAATAAACGGGTCACAACTAAGGGCGGAAATGATTTCTGGGAAAGCGGAAGCCTTTATCCTCATTTACTTTTAAAAGACATTGCCGCAATTTTGCATCCTGAACTGTTCGAAGGTCAGGAATTATTTTATTACAAAAAAATTTACTAGCACAGGTGTATTGAAAACAGTACTGCATAAAAATATCTTTGCTGATTTTTCTTCAGGTAATAAAGTCCGTCTGATTTTTATCTGTCTTATTGTGGTGGTAATCATTCTGTTGATCCTTGATATCTTTCTGGGTTCAGTAAGCATTAAAGCTTCCGAAGTAATTAAAGCCATTTTCACTCACACAGACAGTAATTTTGAAACGATCATTATGAGATTCAGATTACCGAAGGCAATAACTGCTTTAACAGTCGGAGTAGCATTATCAATTAGTGGATTGCAGATGCAGACTGTTTTCAGGAATCCTATGACAGGTCCTTATGTACTGGGAATAAGCTCCGGCGCAAGTCTTGGTGTGGCTTTTGTGATTTTGGGCTTTTCTTCGAATATCACTCCTGACAGTCTCAGTGGTTTTGGTAACTGGATCCTTGTTGCAGCTTCCTGGGTAGGTGCTGGTGCAATCCTGATGTTAATAATGGTCATCTCATCGAGGGTAAAAGATATTATGACTATACTCATACTTGGAATTATGCTTTCAGCCGGCATATCTGCTGTTGTAACAATTATGCAATATTTTAGTAATGAGACTATGCTGAAAGCCTATGTAATATGGACAATGGGAAGCCTGGGAAATCTTACCGCAAGCCAGCTCCATGTGCTTTTGATTGCTGTCTCAGCAGGAGTGCTGCTTAGTATATTCTCGTCAAAAATGCTAAATGCCTTGTTGTTAGGGGAAAATTATGCAGCCAGTATTGGGCTCAATGTAAAAGCAGCAAGAGGCCTGATATTTTTCTGTACAAGCATCCTTGCCGGAAGTGTCACGGCTTTTTGCGGACCCATAGGATTTATAGGTATCGCAGTGCCCCACATTGTCAAGAATACTTTTTAAAACATCTGATCATAAAATTTTAATACCTGGTACTATTCTTACGGGCGGAGCAGTAATGCTTATAAGTGATATCATTTCACAGTTGCCTGGTTCAGAAAATGTTTTGCCAGTAAATGCGGTTACCTCTCTGATTGGAATTCCGGTAGTGATCTGGGTAATATTGCGAAATAGGAAAATTTCAGGATTATTCTGATGAAAAAGAATTTGGAAAATATACTGTCTGTCTCATCACTGAAAATCGGTTATGTTTCGGGGAAAAATAAAAATATTATTATCCCTCCAATTACTGCAAGCGCTCGAAATGGTGAACTTATTGCCGTTATCGGAAGAAATGGAATTGGAAAAAGCACATTATTAAGAACCCTCACCGGATTACAACAACCCATGGGAGGTAATATTTTCTATAACAGCAGGAATATAAGTGATTACACACGGATGGAGTTGGCACAAAAAGTTGGATATATTTCGACAGAAATAGTCAATGTAAGCAATATGAGTGTATATGAGCTGGTTGCTCTTGGCAGGTTTCCACATACAAACTGGATCGGTAGAATTGAGACTGTCGATCATGAAGTTATCCTGGATGCACTGGAAAAAACATCGTTGAAATCTTTCAGTGAAAAATTTATTTCCGAGCTTTCTGACGGAGAACGCCAGAAGACAATGATTGCAAGGCTACTGGCCCAGGATACGGATATAATGATTATGGATGAGCCAACTGCTTTTCTTGATGTTGCCGGTAAATATGAGATTTTTCACCTGATGAACCAACTCTCCGGTGAGCATAACAAAACTATCATCTATTCAACTCACGACCTTCAGATGGCTATCAGCCAGTCAGATAAAATATGGCTGATCCTAGATAATGAACTTATCGAAGGAGCTCCTGAAGATCTTATGATATCAGGCGCATTTGACCATCTTTTTGATTCATCGACTGTCCTGTTCAATTCTGATGACGGTACTTTTTCATTCAGGAATGAAACCACGGCAAGCATTTATATTGAAGGCAAAGGCAAAAAAAGATTCTGGACAGAAAAGGCGATTAACCGGGCTGGTTTTAAAGTCTCCGGAATAAAATCTTATCCTTTTATTGTTATTCCATCGGGCAAATTAAACTGCTGGCAGCTTACTACTCCGGACAATACGCGGGAGTTCACTTCAGTATATGATTTAATTTTCTTCCTGCGCAAAGATTTGGTCACTTCTTGTTAAAGTACTTCCTGTAATTTTCAATAAACGGACCAATTTCCTCTACAGGCAATTTCTTGGCAATAATTTTCTTGTTTTTATCCAGTATATAGATAGTGGGGGTGGACTGAACATTATAGTAATAGTCAAAATGTGAAATTCTCTTGGGATCCCATCCGTTTATCCAGGTAAGCTTATTATCCTCAATATACTTAGTCCATTTAGCTTTATCTGAAGTGGTACAAACGGCAAATACTTCCACGCTGTAATCTTTAGGCTTATTGTAGTAAGCTTTTAGTTTTGGCGTTGCTTCCTGGCAATGACTGCAATCCGGCTCCCAGAAATACAGGATAGTAAAATCCTTATCAACATCGTATAGTGAGACAAAGATTCCCTGATATGAATCCATTACCATATTTTGGGCTTTTTTGCCGATAAGATTCGGTCGTATCATATCAATTTGTTTCCGGAGGTCATTTTTAAATTCTTTCGTTACCCAATCGGCTTTATTTGTAAGATATATGTCATCAGCAAGTTTAACCATAACTGCATCTTGCCCCATAATCTCGCTTTCTCTGAAATGATTGAAAAGATATACCGCAACAAATTGAAATATTTTGTGATTGGAACTGCATTTTTTAATCAGCTTATCAATTTCCTTATTTATTGAATCGGGAGATTGTATTAAAATGTTTGTGAAAAAATCGTTGAGTCTTCCGTATAACAGCGGCGTTCGGAGCAATCTTTCATCAGTGAGGTCAATATTATCGAAATAATGATCTTTGGTATACATGTAACGCCTTACCCATTTTACTGAATCGGGATTAGCATAGCCAACCGGGACAGGAAAATCAGGGACATCAATTGGCAGCAATGCTTTTACAAGGGTTGCAAGAAAGGTACCCTCATTTGCCTGAATAACACTTTTAAGGTACAATTTCATATTTTCTTCCTGTACCTTCTGGATCAGCTCCCAGAATCTTCAGCGAATCTCTGTTTTGCCTGTTATTTTGAATCCTTTTGCTTAGTGCACTTGCCTGTTGCTGTAGTGCAACCCATTTTTTCTGGTAATCTACGAATGCAGAATTCTCCTGTGAACCTGTGAATTTCAAAGTATGGAAGTAATCGCTGAACAAACAGCTTATTGAGAAACGTTGTTTGTCAGTAATTAAAAATTCAAAATATTTCTTGCCTGGCAAAACAATCATATAAATTCCCTGTGGCAGCAGCTCCTGTCCTTGAAGAATGCCATGGCCAGCCTGGTCGAGTCTTATAGTGTCTTTAATATACTGCTTATCACCAAGATGAAAAGCAAGAAAAAGAGTTGAATCAGGCAAATCCTTTATTGTGATATCAATATCATAACCACTTTTTAACTGGCCAAACGAAATTGTTGTAACCGAAAGTAGTAAAATGTACAAAAATAGCTTTCTCATGTATAATAAAGATTTTAAAGACTTTTGCAAAAATAGCCATTGCAATTTCTTTGACAAAGTTTGTCGCATAAATATTAAGAAAATATATTGTACATTTGGTTTACTAACCATCGTTAAAAAAAATGAAGATTTCTTTGCTGATTCCTGTATTCGATTATGATATTATTGCATTGGTTCATATCATGAAAAATGCTATAGGCAAAGTTCCTGAATTTTATGAAATTGTAATCGGGGATGATGGTTCCTCGGCAGAGTACCGGGAAAAATATCACTCGCTTGAAGCTGACAATGTAAAGGTGATCTCTTCTGACAAGAACATTGGAAGAGCTGCTATAAGAAACAGGCTGGCACTTGAAGCAAAAGGTGATTTTTTGCTTTTTATTGATGCTGATGTAATGCTTCCGGAACAGCGGAAGCATATT
>CAVVGP010000140.1:0-16001 GCA_963747625.1 uncultured Bacteroidales bacterium
AACCTTCATTAAACCTGAATATTGTCCAAAATTTCCAACCCCGGTATTTAATGATAATTGTGTCTCCTTATTCCATACCGGTTTTGTTTCAAGGTTTATTGTACCACCTATTCCACCGTCATTCAGAGCCATTGAAGCCCCTCCAAAGTATATCCGGATATTATCTATTAGCCCGACAGGTATAAGGGAAAAATCCGACAGGCCAAGCATCGGACTATTAATGTTGATCCCATTCCAGTCAATGAGAGTATGGCTTGCATCAGTACCTCTGAATGAAGGTGTTGCAGAGCCTCCCATTCCATAGCTTTTAATAAAAATAGAAGTGTTTTCTGAAATCATACCGGAAAGATCCCTGTTGCTGTAATTTTTTAGTAATGACGAATCAATTGTCGCCATTTTATACCCTTGCAGATCAGAGCCTGGCTTCTCTCTGCTTATAACAACCTCTGTAATTTTAATTGTGTCATTTCCAATAGACAGTTGACCCTTCAAAGGCAATGATAAGAATATTACAATATATAACAAGTTATATTTCAATTGCTAATCTCCATTTCCTTTTTTGTTAAAATTCTCACTTCCTGATAATGCATATAAAACATTTTCAATCAGCCCGTTTGTCCTAAATCCAGTGCTGACAAGGAAATTTAAGTGGGGAATCAATGAATGATCCTGCGCTTTTCTTCCCGAAAGCTTTGAATATTAGAGTTATCTGGCAGGTCTTCTGACTTATCCCGGTTTTATGAAGCCTTCCCATGATTTTTGATTATCACAGTGGCAGGTATTTCATAAAACCATCATCCCTCATATGGGAGATCAGGCTTCACAGCAGCGGGTACTGTTGCGGATTCAAACCGCATTCCCTTTTTATTACAATTACTTTAATTAATTGTAAAACCAAAACAAAGATAATGTATATTTTTATCAGGATACTTATTGAACAAGGTCAGATATCAACAGTTGTTAACAAAAAGGTAATTAACGGATATATCTTAAAATCTGCTCGCCAATTCCTATTCTATATCCTGCTGAAATAAAATAAATATTTCCGTCCTTATCAGTTAGCACAACAAACGGAAGATTTTTTTCTTCAGGAAAATTTGATTTAATGATTTTTTTCAAGAAAAGCATATTTTCATCAACGCCGAATGATGTATTGACAGGCAAGCCCTTATTAGCACCAGGATTAAAAGAATTCCCATTTTGCTGTGGAGAGTTGTCGCCATTCATCCCGCCCCATAAAAAAATAAATTGGCCTCCCCATGCATCAAATTCGGTTTTAAGAACGGGAAGGTCATTAAATATATGTCTGGACGGTTCTTGTTCAGGATCAACCCAGATAATTACATAGCCTTTATCTTTTGTGCAAGACATCGGAAGAGCGGTATTCAGGGAAAGATTCAATATAGCTTTAATATCAACAGTGCCAAGTACCTTCTTCTCAGTGACATCCTTTCTGATTTTTACAGCAATTGTTTTATGCTCATTTTCAGCAAGATCAAAAAACGAAATGTTTGCCAATATCTTACTGTCATTTAATCTGTTACCTGTGACAAGCATATAATGTCCGGGAGGAAGTGGCAGTTCTTCTTTAAAATCACTTATTTTTTTATTGTAGTCATATTCAAGGGTATTATAGCGCCCATTCTCAAATCGTGCAAGAGTGAATTGAATATAATATTCAGGAACAGGTTTTGTATCAGTTGATTGAAATTTAATAAATCCCTTATTCTGATCGGCCTGTTTATGATCAGAAAAATAAACGTCGATCCATTTATTGTTAAAAAGATATTGAGGCACATTTCTTCCGGGTTCAAGCCTTGAAGGTATTCCAAGACTACGGCATATTGCCACGAAACATATTGCTCGCGAAGCTTTGTCGGAAACCTTAAGCTCATTAACACCAACAGGTGTCAGCGGGGTCTGATAATAGTTTTCCGCATCGGCTATCCTGATATTATTATTCAGATATTGTACAATTAATGAAGGATCATGCAATGCTCCTGTTTGTAACTCAGAAGGCAGTGCCTTTAAAAAATAGTGCCTCCAAGGAACCAACATTTCATTGGCCACTCTCGGGTTTAGAATATATTCAATAAATATTCTATTATCGTATTCTTCATGACTTTTGAGAAGTAATGCACAATTCCTGAGATGATCTGACAGGATATAATTCCTGGTATCCCTGAGATCCTTGTCAGAAATTATGTCAAGCAAAGACATAGCATCAGGACGCAAGGAATCAGGTGTTTCTGACAGGAATAAACTAATTTCTTTATAGTTGCCCATGCTTCGGGCAATAATATTCATTACTCTCCCGGTATCAATCTTTAATTTTATCGCCAGTTTTTTTGCTTCCGACGGTTTCATCCATGAGTCGATATATTTCTGCCGTATAGTATTCTCTTTATTAATCCTGGCGGAATTTGCGGCAATAAGTTCCTGTGATGGCCCGGGAAAGGGTTTACGTACTATCGGAACATCCAGGTCCAGATTAATGCTTGTACCTGTTACCTCCTGTCTGCCAAGCTTCATTATCAAAGTATCAGTTTCTGCCACTGAAATTTTTCTGAAATCAAAATCATCACCTTTATGTGCCCAGATCAAAAGATCCCCCAGCCCTGTTTCAAACTGACTTAATCCATCTTTGTTTGTGGGAACATCCGCAAGAGGATAGAATTCTGCATAATTATAAAGCTGGTATTCAACATGAGCATCATCAACCGGAAGGTTATCCATGTCAAGCACTTTTACATATATTTTTTTTGTTACAGCATATTTAGCCAGGTTGTTAACATCAGTATAATTATCATATCTGTTTATTACATTTTCATTACCAGAAAATGCGCCAAAAGATTTTGTATGCACCAGCATAGCTCTTCTTGCAGGTTCAGTGAACCAGCCATAATCAAGAACAGGCTCCGGTTCACAGGCACCCATGTAATACCATTGTCCATCAGCCCATATTTCTACCCAGGCATGATTATCATCGGTGTGAGCCCATCTGGGTGTATATACCTGCCTTGCAGGAATTCCGACTGTTCTTAGTGCAGCGACAGTTAAAGTCGATTCTTCACCACACCTGCCTCTTGCTGACAGGATTGTACTCATGGGAGCAGAAGTTCTTTCATCAGATGGCTGATAGTTGACCTTCTCATGGCACCAATGGTTTATCTCCAGTGCAGCTTCCTTTATACCCTCACCTTTTACCCTATGCATCAGTTCATTATAATAAATGAGACGAAATGAATCAAGGTTTTCATTATTTATCCTGCAAGGAAGAACATAATGCAGAAAAATTTCATCGGGTATTTCTTTTCCCCATTCAGTTTCTGATTTTGCCTTCAGAGAAATATTAATATTAGCCAGGAAAAAATCACCATTATAATCTGCAAGGTCGCTCAATGGCATATATGCATAGAGATACTTAAGTGCTTCCTCCTGATTTTTAGAAAGATGCAGATTAAAAACTGTGAAAAGAGCAGAATCTCTTTCAACTGCGAGCTGCTTTCTTTTTATAAACGCATTTTCAGTTAAGATCCTGTATTCAATACTATTAATAAGGTGATTACCGGAACAAGAAAAAAGAAACAAAGCTGTCAATATTATAGCAAAGACAGGTTTTAGTCCAGTCTCTGCATTTTTTAGCAATGGGTTCATGTAAGCAACAGTTCTAAATTGTGCCGCAGGAATTTCTTACTACAAGTTCCGGCGATATATTGACCTGCCGTTTGAATTTGTTTTTTCCTGAGTTTTTCACTTCAGACCAGATCATATTTGCAACTTTTGTGGAAATTCCTGACAATGGTTTTCTAAGACAGGTTATGGGAGAAAACATCAGATCGAATCCTGTTCCCTCTTCCATAGAAACAACTGCAATATCCTGAGGCACCCTTAATTTCTTTTTTCTGAGTATAGTCATTATAGGATAAACCAGACTTGCATTCATAATGACCATAACATCAGCACGGTATGGTGGGCGGAGATACATTTCAAACTGTGCAAAGTCTATATCATCTCCCGCAGGACGTTTTTCTAATTCAATTACAACAGGCCTGTTGATACCAGGTCTATGGTCAATTGCATTAATAATATCATGTATTGATGTTGTTTCAGAACCTGAAGATTTGCGGTCAGCAATTATAAGAATATTTTTATAACCAAGCTTATCCAAATGATTAGCAACTAGTTGAGCGCCAGCTACAGTATCCGTGTTAACTGTATTTAGACGTAAGGTTTTTGAGGGTTTTTCAAGAAGAACAAATGGATAATCCGTTGCCCTTAATGATCTTATTGTTGATTCATCCGCTGCATCACCAAGAAGAATCAGTCCGGAGTAAAACTTTTTAAATGCTCCGACAAGACGATCATATCTCTGGTCATCAGGATCTTTTGTTACAATGGAGAATCCGACACCTATACTTGAAAAAGCTTTCTGAAGAAAGGGTGTGATCTGAATGACGAAAGGATCATTTATTGAAGGAACTATCATTCCAAGCACTCCGGGTCTTTCTTCAACCAGAGGCATATCACTTCTCTCCTCAAGCGCTTCATAATAACCCATTTGCCTTGCAAGCATAAAAACTTTTTCCTGTGTATCCTTGCGGATACCCTGCTGATCTGCTTTATTATTAAGGACCAGTGATACTAAAGTACCAGATACGCCGAGCCTGGCGGCTAAATCTTTATTCTTAAATTTTTTTCCCATTTCCCCATTTAATTGGAAGAAATAAATTTAGCGCTTTTTTTGAATCAAAAATATATTTTAATGATTTTTAACTTTTGATTAAAAAAAGCAGAGGCTGTCATATAACTCCTCTGTGAAACTCAGTGGTTCCGATAGCTCCCGATTGCTATCGGAACGCAAAGCAGACGCAAAATATGCAAAGTCAAAACACTGTTATACAGCTATTTGCAATCTTTTCGTAATCCTGATAGCTATCTGGACTTAGCGGTCTTTGCGGTTAATGGATTTCGACTTTTTCAACAGCCGCTGCTTTTATTCATTGAATTCCTGCTATCTTTTAGGAGGGTTAATTCCTCTTTGTTTTGCAGCAGCTTCAAGTCGCTGTTGCCATTTAGATTTTTTTACTGGTTTCTTTTTGTTTTCTTCCAGTGTTGCCAGAACTGCATCAGAATTTATGAATCTCTTGGATATTATATTCTGGGCATATGTAAGAATATTGGCAAGGAAATAATAATAAGTTAGTCCTGCTGAGAAGTTATTAAGAATCAGCATAAACATTACCGGCATCATATACATCATCATCTTCATGCCTGGCTGATCTGATCCCGGAGAAGAACCAGTCATCTTCATTGTCAGTAATGTGGAGGCTGTCATAAGAAGTGTGAAGAGACTTACATGATCTCCATACATCGGTATGACAAACGGAAGATGGAGAATCGAATCATAGGTTGACAGGTCCGTTGCCCAGAGGAAGTGCGCCTGTCTTAACTCAATTGAAACAGGGAAAAACCGGAACATTGCAAAAAGAATAGGCATTTGAAGCAGCATCGGCAGACATCCTCCCATAGGGTTTACTCCTGCCCTTTTGTACAGATCCATTGTAGCCTGTTGCTTTTTCATTGCGTCTTCCTTCTTCGGGAATTTCTTTCCAAGCTCTTCGACCATAGGCTTAAGAACCTGCATTTTAGCCTGTGACTGATACGATTTAAAAGTCAACGGAAAAAGAACGACTTTAATAATTAAAGTAAGAATTAGGATAATTAAACCATAGTTGCTTATATAATGGTTCAGCCAGTTAAAGATTGGAATAATTACAAAACGGCTTATCCAACCAATAATATTCTTTCCAAGAAAAACAATCTTTTCGAGTTGAAGACCTTCTTTTCTAAGAATTGTAATTGAATTTGGTCCGTAATACAATTTTATATTAAAAGCATTTGTGGTACCGGGATTGAAAGGTATTCCCACTTCAGATGTATAGTATCTCATATATTTTTTTGATGTCAGAGTCCGTGTAGAAGAGACAGAGGCATTCAGAAAGAAATCATTTGTTATAATGATTGAAGAAAAGAACTGGTCCTGAAATGCTATCCAGCTTAGTTTAGTGGCAATGTCAGCTTTTTCAGTCTCTTTAGACTGACGAAGTCGCAACCCATCAACATCGTCCTGATAATATTTATACTTGATAGTCGAATAATTCTCTTCATTCTGTCGTCCCTTTTCCTGCTGGGGCAGGTACATTTTCCAATCTAATGTAAGGCTGCTCTGGTTTGGAGCAATAATTCCTTCCATAGATTTAAAGCTGACATTAAAATCAACGCTGTATTTATTGGGAGCAAGCGTATATTTATATTCAATATATTTGTCATCGCCGGCCATTAGTCGTAAAACAACGCTTTCCGGATTAGAGCCGGCGTCGTAGGATTTCTGGTCAGATACCGGCTTGAAATAAAGATTATTTGTCTGAACAGCCCTGTTATCAGCAGTAAAGAAATTAAATCCAAAAACAGTCGAGTCACCTGAAAAGAGGATAAGCGGACGTGAATCGAAAGTCTTGTAGTCCTTCAGTCTGGCAGAATAGACTCTTCCGCCTTTTAGCGAAATTTTAAGTTCGACCTTATTGTTTTCGAGTGTGATAAAATCATTTTCACCTTTAGCTGCCGATGCAAAAACTCCATACTGGTTGACATCTGGTTTAACAACCGGAGCATTGGTTACAGGAACTTCCGAAGTTGTTTTTTGTAAATTCAGAGAATCTGATTTTTGTTTTTCGGGAATAGTTCCCAGTTTTATATTTATCTCATTTAATTTAGCTAAGGCATCAGGCTGATTTGGTTTATATCTCAGTGCATTTATATATTCTGTTCGTGCTGACTCAAGATCTCCGCGGGCATAATCAGAACTTGCTTCTGTAATAGCCTTCTCATATGCTTTATTCAATTTGTTATTACTATATAGACTGAACCCTATAAAGATTGCAAAAATCAGAATAAGGCCTGTTATTGTATTTTTATCCATTATTCAAGATGAATTAAGATTATTGGTTTATGATACTAAAAATTTATTACTAATATTATTATTAAGTGCGAAAATGCGCTTTTTAGCCTATGCAGGCTTTTATGAAACTGACAAAAAGCGGATGCGGATTAATAACAGTACTGCTGTATTCAGGATGAAACTGGACTCCGATAAACCACTTATGATCAGGTATTTCAATGATCTCAACCAAACCTGACTCCGGGTTAATACCAACAGGTATCATTCCGTTGTTTTTAAAATCATCAAAATATTTATTGTTAAATTCATACCTGTGCCTGTGTCTTTCAATAATTTCAGTTTTCTGATATGAATCGAATGCTTTAGAATTCTTATCAATTACACATTTATATCCTCCGAGCCTCATAGTTCCGCCTTTATCAATTATGCTCTTCTGTTCCTCCATCAGGTCAATTACCGGATATTTTGTCTTATGATTTATTTCTGTGGAATGAGCGCCTTCAAGTTTCAGAACATTACGTGCAAATTCAATAACAGCACATTGCATTCCAAGGCAAATTCCGAAAAAAGGAATATTGTTTTCTCTTGCATACCTCGCAGTAAGTATTTTTCCGTCTATTCCCCTTGATCCAAAACCGGGGGCAACAACTATTCCATTCAAACCACTTAATCTGTCGATAATATTTTTTTCGGTAATTTCTTCAGAATGTATGTATTCAACATCAATTTCGCATTCATTCATTGCGCCGCTGTGAATAAATGATTCAGCAATTGATTTGTATGCGTCAGGAAGTTCAACATATTTTCCAACCAGACCAATTTTTATTGAATTTTTGGGATTTTTCAATTTGGTCAGAAATTCTCGCCATTCAATCAGCGGTGGTTCCGGATCAACAGGAAGCGACATTTTACGCAGCACTGTTCTGTCAAGTCCTTGCTCCAGCATTTTAATGGGTACTTCATAAATAGTCGACACATCAACTGACTCAATAACTGCATTCTCTTCAACGTTACAAAAAAGAGCAACTTTTCTTTTAATATCTTCATTGAGATGTCTTTCTGTTCTGAGAATCAGAATATCAGGCTGGATTCCAGTTTCAAGAAGTTCTTTTACAGAGTGTTGAGTAGGTTTGGTCTTTGATTCTCCAGTGGATGAGAGATACGGTACCAGGGTCAGGTGAATAACTATGCAGTTTTGTGCTCCAAGTTCCCATTTTAATTGACGTACAGATTCAATATACGGAAGTGATTCAATGTCACCTACCGTCCCTCCAATCTCGGTAATAACAATATCATACTTATCACCGGAACTGACTAAGTTTTATTCTTCTCTTTATTTCATCAGTGATATGCGGAATAACCTGCACAGTTTTTCCGAGATAATCTCCCTTTCTTTCCTTATTAATGACAGACTGATAAATTCTGCCTGTTGTAACATTATTAGCCTGACTAGTAGGAACATTTAAAAAACGCTCATAATGTCCAAGATCAAGATCTGTTTCTGCTCCATCAAGAGTGACATAGCATTCACCATGTTCATAAGGATTCAGAGTACCCGGATCAACATTTATATAAGGATCAAGTTTCTGAATTGTAACGGAATATCCTCTTGCCTGCAATAATTTTGCAAGAGAAGACGAAATAATACCTTTTCCCAGCGAAGAAGTCACACCCCCTGTCACAAATACATATTTAACGTCTGCCAAAACAATGAAAGTTTATTTGTTAATTATAATATTTCATTTTCATTAATCATCAAGACCCGACTGATCAATCATTTTGACTTTTTCCTCAAGCGTTTTAATCAGTTTTTTGGCATTCTCTATTTTTTCTTCCACTTCTTTTATCATTGTATCAGCATTGGTAGATTTTGCAAAAAAGCCAATATTATTTTCCCACAATACTATGTCACCTTCAAGCTGCTTGATCTTAGTAAAGAATTTATCTCTCTCGTTACTGACTTTTCTTGAAGCCTTGGGATTTGCTTTAAGGTTATCAAGTTTGGTTCTGTATTTAAGGATGCTTTTATCCTCATCGCCAATTTTAAGCTTGTCAAATTCCTTATTGATTGCTATTCTGTATCTATTTGTAATTTCATCTTTTACATTAAACGGAACAAAGCCAATCTCAGTCCATTTTTTTTGCAATTCTTTCAGTCGCTCGAAGGCAGCATGAACATCAGGACCGGGTTCAAATTTTTCAAGTTCCTCAATTATGGCAAGTCTTTGCATTGAGGTTATCTTCATATGAAGTATCGAGGGCTGCAAAAAATTGAGTTTTCCGGTTAAAAAAGTGATCACATGCTTTGCGGAATCTTTTCCAGCACTTTTCCGATTGTTTCCTGGGACAGGGCCTATTTCTTTCCACTCTTTCTGGAGTTTAATAAGTGCATCAGAAGTAGCTTTCCAGTCTGTACTTTCCTGCAGAGCTTCAGCCTGGACACATAAATCAGTCTTCAACTGAAGATTATTCAGCTGAATTTCTTTGTTATCAGCATAAAAACCTCTTTTCTTTTCAAAGAAAGTATCACATGCATCTCTGAATCTCTGATATACTTTATTATTCTGTTTTTTTGGAGCAAATCCGATCGTGCGCCACATTTTCTGCAATTCAACAACCTTTTCAGCTCTTTCATCAAACTCCTTGAAATTTTTAATTTCAAGTAAATTTATTGCATCAACTTCCTCGCACAGGGCTATTTTAGCATCAAGATTTTTCTTTTGATCGTCTTTCTGTTTTTCAAAGTATTCGTGATGTCTCTTATTAATCTGAGAGGTGGCTTCTTTGAATCTTTCCCATATTTCATTTTTTGATTCAGCTGGCACCGGTCCTATCTCGCGCCATTGGTTATGAAAATCCTGCAACGATCTGAAAGCATTAACCGGGTTAGGTTCAAGAAGAAGTTCCTCAGCCTTTTCACATAACAAGACTTTTGACTCAAGGTTTTTTTTAAGGTCAAGGTCTCTTAGCTCCTTATTAATTTTAATATAATCATAGAAGATCTCAACATAATGATGGTAATTCTCCCAAAGATCTTTCAGTGAACTCTGAGGAACGACTCCAATTGAATGCCATTCATTCTGCAAGGATCTGAAATCATGAAAAGTCTTGTTTATCGACTCTTCCCTGTTAACCAGATCCTTTATTTTATCAATGATATCGTATTTTTTCTTAAGATTCTCATATTTTTCAGCTTCCTGAATCTTATTATAATCGGTTTTTTTCTCTTTATATTTTTCAAGCAGATGTTTTACGCGTGCATCATCAGGATCAACCCATTGCCTGTATTCTTCAATTTTTCCTCCCCCTGCAAGGAATTTGTTTTTTCTTTCCTCTGATTCGCTCTTTAGTTTTTTATAGAAGAGAATTTTTATACGATCCACATCATCTCTTATTTCTACCGCAGGGCGGTTTTCAATGATCAGACCTAATGTTTCAATAAGTTCATGTTTGGAGTATCCTGAATAATCGACCTGCAGGCAGTTCAATATCGTTGAGAGCATGAATATCTTCATGTGAAGTGTTCTTTAATCTCGTTTGTTACTTCAGGTTTTTCATCCAACTTATTTTCCTCATTTTCCATCGACTTTCATCTGTTTCCTCTTTCATCTATTTCAGTCTTTTCCAGAGATTCAATTTCTTGCGCGTTTTCCGCTTGTGTGACATCTTCAGTTCCGCGGCCATTTCATTGGCCCCGGATTGTTCTTCACGAACAGAGTCATCCGGATTTTTTTTGGTCATAATCAATCCTTTTATATTTCAGCTCTTTATCAGTAATTTGCCCCATGGCATTCCATGGAATTTTCAGAGTACGAAAATATCGAAATATTTAATAAAACTCAAAGTTTTGGTATAAATAAATGTGAGAATCAGATATTAAGGCAATTGAATATTGCACGAGAGTCAAAATTCAAACTAATGAATTCCAGATTTTGACTGGCATCCTGAAAGATATTATATAGATAAATTATATATTTGAATAAAAATTAATAAGCAACTTCCAAAATATATTAACTAAGTTAAATTTCAAATCCCTATGCACAAAACTCAAACCATAATCTTTGCTGCATGCAATTGCAGTCGCAGTAGTCAGATTATATCAGAAATATAGTAAGAAAAACAATAAGCCCGAGATCCAGGAACTAATCCACCTCAGGTTCAGAAACTATTATCATCTTAAACGAAAGATGAAGAATATGAACCTTACTCGAACAAATAGGAAATGGCTATCTCTCTGTTTCTTTGAAATCATATACCGTGAAAGGATTAACAAATTTTTAAGAAGTCTGATATTCTCAGTAATTATTTCAGCAGTACCCTGCATATTTTGTGTAAAATCGAGTTTTTTACCATATAAGGTAGTAAGTCCTTCAGGCAATTCAATTTCGATAACATAAGCATCACCTGAAGGCACAAGTGATTTTGATTTTACAATACCTTTTACCATACCATATTCAAGATAAGGATAACCGCTTAATTTAATATTTACTGAAAGTCCTGGCTTTCACTTTTCCTGACCTTTGCATCTGCAGATTTATTCTTCCCAGAAAACTTCCGGTTCGATGGCACTATACTCACTACAGGTTCATCTTTAATACTGACTGATTTGCACTCCAAAACTTCGTAAATGAAACAATGCCGTCACAGGTGCGATAAGAAGATATGTGTTTTCCACAGATATATTTGAGCCTTAAGGTTTAAAAATGATTCCCGCAATGCTGAAACGAGTTTTTCTTTTTCATCTAAGGGTTATCCGGTAATCCTGAATAACTGACGTTTCTCTGACAGCTCGATTGATTTTGCGGAATGATCAAGTCGGGCCTCCTGCAACTCAATATTGACTTTTAAGAGAGACTGATGTGAATTTTCAAGATCACTTTCAGCAATCACACTACCTGCGAAAAGAGAAGAATCCCGTTTGTATTTTTTCACCTCAATTCGCTGATTTTCAGCATACAACTTCTCCTTAACAATTAATTTACTGATAAACTCCTGTATCCCGTTAATCTCATCATTAAGGAGGTTATTTTTTTCCATATAAATCATTAATCTCATAATTGTTCAGATCGGAAAGATTTTTCAAAAAAGTACGCATAATAACTCTGTAATTCACCTAGTTCCGTGAAAAAAGGGAAGTGATTTGTAAGATAGTAGTTCCGGCCTATTAATAGAGTCAGTTGTTTGTTTTAGTAAATCAATTTCATTCATTGAAGCTGTCGTTTCCATCACAGCAACCAATTGGCCGGATTTTACCTTTTCTCTTTCCTTCACATAAAAGTGATTTAATATGCCCGGTTATTTTGTTACAAGTGTCACAGGAGGATTCGTTGTGGTAATTTCAACAGGAGCAGGAATTGTATCAGGATATTTTATAATCCAGGCAAAAAGAATAAAAAAGATAAATATAAATAACATAATGGTTGTTCCCCACCTTAATATCCTCCTTGGCGGTCTTCCCATAATTTCTTTAACAGGGTCAGAATATAGTATTTCAGGTTTCCGGTCTTTCATAAATCGAAATTAATTCCCCAGTTCAAGCTGATTTTTACAAGGTTATAATAGGCCCCTTTCTTGTTAATAAGCATATCGTGAGTTCCTGTTTCAATTATTCTTCCACTGTCAAGAACTACAATCTTATCAGCGTCTCTGACGGTACTTAGTCTGTGCGCAACCACAATAACGGTCTTGCCTTCAAAAAATCCGGCCAGATTTTCAACAATTAGCTTTTTCATTATTTGCATCAAGTGAATTTGTAGCTTCATCGAAAATAATAATATCGGGATTCTTGTATATAACCCTGGCAATAAGTAATCTTTGTTTCTGTCCTTCACTCAATCCATGGCCATTTGAGCCTATTCTTGGTATTATATCCCAGCGGCAGGGACTCAATAAATCCTCTTATATTCGCAATATCGCTGCTTTTATCAATCTTTCTTCATTAATTTCATCAGATACCGGGTGCAATATTAGCAGCAATAGTATCGGGGAATAAGAAGCCATCCTGCATAACAGCACCCACATTTTTCCCTCCACACTTTCAGACTGATATTCGATAAGCGCATATCGCCTATAAGTATTTCACCTTCAACAGGATGGTAAAATCCAAGGAGCATTTTTAAGAGAGTTGTTTTTCCGCTTCCGCTGGTTCCGACAATTGCAGTTATTTTGTTTTCTTCTATAAACAAGGTCAATATCTTTTAATGCAAATGGTGAACGTGGTCCTTCATACTGAAATGAAAGACCATTAAAATATATATTCTTTCTTTCAGGAAGTTATGTAACTTTTATTTCAGGATCAGGTTCCTCCTCTTCGAGGTCATGAACTTCAGCAAGCCTGTCGAGACTCATCTTTGCATCCTGCGACATCCGGAAGAAACCCGATTATCTGGCTCACAGGTGCGTTAAGCTGTCCAATTATAAACTGAACAGCCAGCATCATACCAAGAGTCATATTGCCGCCAAGAACTGCTGTTGCAGCGACAATCGTAATAAGAACATTCGTCACTTCATTGATAAATGTTGCTCCTGCAGACTGGTACTGAATTATGCTCAATCCCTTCACTTTTAATCCAAATAAGGTGGCCTGGAGGTTTTCCCAATCCCATCGCATACTCAATTCGCTTTGGGTGAGTTTGATCTCCTGCATGCCGTTAACAATGTTGATCAGTTTGTTTCCTGATACTGACATTTGTTTAAAACGCTGATGATCAAGCATGCGCTCTCGATTTCATGAACATTGAAACCCATATTATATATAGAACTGAGCCGGTGATAAACAATGCCAGTATCTTTAATTATAAACCGCCAGAACAATTCCAAAAACGACCAGGTTGAAGAATGAAAATAAGATATTCAGGCTGGCTGAAGTCAGAAACTCCTCAATCCTGTTATTGTCTTCAATTCTCTGAAGAATATCGCCTGTCAGTTTTGTATCAAAATAAGCAATTGGCAATGACATCAGCTTCTGAAGGAAACCGGAAATGATAGCTACATTAACTCTTGAACCAATATGAAGCAGAAGCCATCCTCTTATAAATTCAACCGACATCCTTCCAATAACCAAAGCCAGCTGAGCAAAAAGTATCAGGTATAATAAATCCTATATCATTATTATTCAGTCCGATATCAATAATAGATTGTGTAAGGAACGGGATTACCAGTTGAATGCAGCTTCCAAGAAACAGACCCAAGAATAAGCTGGTAAACGTATTTCTTGTATAGACGGAAATATTTAAAAAGGAATTTAAACCCGTTAATTTTTTCCTTCTCGTTCTCATTTTTATAAAGACCGGCGTAGGTTCTATAATCAAGACAAGACCTGGCAGGTTTTCCTTCCACAACAGTGGATGCCCAGTTATGGATAAATTCCTCCCGGCTTAATTTAATCAGTCCTATCGCAGGGTCGGCAACCCATATTTTATCATTCTTTATTTTATATACTACAATGAAATGTCTTTGCCGCCAATGCACAATACAGGGCAAGGGAACATTATCATTCATAATTTCAAAAGGAATTTTTACTCCTATAGTTCTGAAACCCAATGAATCAGCAGCTTCTGAAAGTCCGAGGAACGACACTCCTTCCCTCGTTATATAACACTTCTTTCTAAGAGATTCCAGGGAAAAATTCATTTTATAGAATCCTGCTACCATTTTAAGGCAGGAAGGACCGCAATCCATTGCATCAGGCTGTTTTACAAAAGGAAAAGACATTTGAGATTTCCGGAAATTTATTTTTAGACAAAGTAAAGATATTTATATTTTGATTAAGACAATCTCATGTTTTGCATAAAATCAAAATTCACAATCATATTAAAAAGAGTTTTGGATTTTGGAAATACTATATTTGTCATTTGATCAATTAACAACAAGGCGTTGTTTAAAAAAATTTCTGATATTGACATAATAAACGGCATTCGCAACCAGGATGATAAAATTCTGAATTGGCTTTATGACAATTATTTCCATTCAGTTAAAAAGCATGTTCTTGGGAATGGCGGATCGGAAGAAGATGTATCTGATATTTTCCAGGATACTATCATTTGCTGTATAATCAGATCACAGAGAATACCCTGCAGCTGACAACAGACCTGAAAGGATATTTTTTTGGCATTGCACGCAATCTATGGAGTGCAGAATTCAGAAAAAAACAACATACCATCGAAATTAAACCTGAGATTGACTTCCCTGATGATGACCAGGAGGAACAAGCAGTTCTTATCCTGGAAAGGATAATCAGCAGGGTATTTATGAAATTAAAACCCGACCAGCAAATGGTGCTGAATTTATTTTCTGATGGTCTTTCATATGAAGAGATTGCTGTTAAAATGAATCTTAAAAATGAGGATTATGCCAGACGGAAAAAATATATATGCAAAGAAGCCCTTCTGGAGCTGGTAAAGGAGGATCCTGAATATCAGGAGTATTTCCGTTTCAATAAATAAAATCCAAGTAATAAAAATAAAATAACAGCAACAGTTACAGCAGCTATTTTCAAGCCCGTAGAATAATAAAGAGGGGCATTGTTTCCGTATACAACAAGTGCAGACCAAAAGTACGGGTGTGACCTTAACTGATCAGCATTCTCTAAAAAAGCAACCCTGGCTTTTCGTAATGAAACACTTTTCGGGTATCCCTTTTCAAGATTCTTATAAAACATCTCAACTATCTCTGTACCTGATTTATCCTCAATCTCCCACATTGACATTATTACTGACTGACTACCGGCGTAGATAAATCCCCTCGCTAAACTCAGAATACCTTCACCGGAAATTAGCATACCGGATCCCGTATTGCAGGAACTAAGTACAACCATTTTTGCTTTAAGCGGGACACCATAAATTTCATAAGTTTTAAGGTAGCCATCTTCAAGGGAATCTTTTCCCTGACTGAATATTAATGTTGAATTCATAGGATCTTTGTCATTAAGAAGAGTATGCATAGCCAGGTGTACTATATCATATTTGCCAGCTTCATTTTTATAGACAGATTCTTTAGCTGCTCTGTTTTCATAAAGTTTTCCACCGGTAATATCTGCAAC
>CAVVGP010000141.1:0-4829 GCA_963747625.1 uncultured Bacteroidales bacterium
TTTTCTGAGTCGGAGCGTTTATATATTGTAAAGTCAATAAGATATGTTCATGACGCTTTTCTTGCTTCAGGTAGTGGAATACTCGATTTTGAACCGGAGCTTAAAAAGATTCAACCTGATGTTTTTATAGTAAACATCGATGGCCATTCTTCTGATAAGGAGTTGCTTTGCAAAACACTGGGAATAGAATATATTATACTTAACAGAATTCCCGAACCCGGACTTCCTGCACGATCGAGTTCAGAGACCAAAAGAAACATGAAGTTTCCATACAGGTTATGCCTGGCTGGTGGCTGGATGGATCAGCCATGGGTTTCGGAGGTATCTCCCGGCTCGGTAGTTGTTGCACAGATCTGGCCATCAATGGATTTTAATGACCGGTCCGGACTTGCTACGAGTTCAAGAAAAGTGGGCATACAAATCTGGGGTGACCGGTACCCTGAAGGAGACTTTGAACAAAATGCAAAATTATTGTTCGGAGCCGAAAATCCTCCCGGAAAGACCTATATATCAGGATCACAGGATCATATAGGATTATTATTTCCCGGAATAAGCAGGCTGTTTTACAATGGTGGCTACTGGCCCGAGAAGATTGATTCGACTACTAAAACTGACATCTGCGACTGGCTTTCAGATGTCCTTCACCTGGTGCCATTGGAACCTCGCCCTGAGGGCTATGACCCTCTGAAGATAATGAATCTGCAAAAAACATTTATCCGTGAACTCGGAGAAGCAGGTGAATTGTGCTGGGAAGCCGTAATAAATAAAGATATTCATAAGCTTGGGAAGTCATTAACCAGTACACTTCTCTCCTGGAAGAAAATATTACCTTTAACAGTTCCTGACTGGGTAATGAATGAGATGGAGACAAAATATTTTACTGCCTATCCCGGGGCAATAACATCAGGAAGCGGAGGAGGATATATTATTGTTGTATCGGAGAAAGAGGTAAAAGGGGCAATTAAGATCAAAATAAGATATTAAGTTATTTGATAGGGAAATACAGTAATGACAAAGGAGGAAAAGAAGAGGGAGAGAAATAGAGATCAAAAAAAAAAGCCGTGGAACTCTTTGAAAATGAATATTCTTTACCGAAAATATGAATCATTGGATATTTTAAATTTATTTTTAACAAATTAAGTCATGAAATCACTTCTCCTAAAGCGTTCCGGCACTGGCATTTTTATCAGCCATGGTCATGTCAGGTTTCATTTTTGCCCAGCAACAGAAACCACTGGTCTCAGAAGGTCCATTCAAACCTACTGATGAATCACTGAAACAATATCAGTACCCGGAGTGGTTCCGTGATGCCAAGTTTGGTATCTGGGCTCACTGGGGTCCTCAGTCTGTACCTCGCCAGGGCGACTGGTATGCAAGAAGAATGTACGAGGAGAATGATCCTGCCTACAAATATCATATTGAGCATTACGGGCATCCTTCAGTATTTGGCTATAAGGATATTATTCCACTCTGGAAAGCTGAGAGATGGGATCCTGATAAACTGATGGAACTTTATAAGAAAGCAGGAGCAAGATACTTTGTCAGTATGGGGTCTCATCATGATAATTTCTTCCTCTGGAATTCCAAACTCAACAGATGGAATGCTGTCAATATGGGACCTAAGAAGGATGTCGTGGGAATATGGCAGCAGGCCGCAAAAAAGCAGGGTCTTAAATTTGGAGTTTCAGAACATCTTGGCGCAAGTTATACCTGGTTCCAGGCTGCACATGGATCTGATAAAACAGGGGCCATTGCAGGTGTTCCTTATGATGGTGCAAATCTTGATTACCAGGATCTTTATCACGCTAAAACAGAACCTGACGATAAGGACTGGCTGACTAAAAATCCAGCTTTTCAGCTTGAATGGTACAGAAGTATAAAAGAACTTATTGACAATTACCATCCCGATCTTCTTTACTCTGACAGTAAAATGCCATTTGAAAATATTGGACGTACCCTGATTTCTCATTTTTATAATCAGGACATAACAAAGAACAATGGAATACTTCAGGTTGTATATACCTGCAAACAGCCTTCAGAAGGTATGTGGGTTGAAGACCTTGAACGTGGTGTAAAAGATACAGTCAGTCAAAACCCCTGGCAGACAGACACTTCAATAGGAGACTGGTTTTACAGGACCGGTCAGAAGTATAAAACATCAACTGAGATAATACAGATGCTGGTAGATATTGTCAGTAAAAATGGCAATCTGTTGCTGAATGTGGTTCAGACTCCTGAAGGAGATCTTGAACCCGATATGCTGAAAATACTTGACGAGATTGGTATCTGGACAGCTGCAAACGGAGAAGGAATTTATGGCTCACGTCCCTGGAAAGTATTTGGTGAAAAGCCCTCAGGCCAGGCTGTGAAGAAACTGGGCAATTCGACGAAAATTTCGGGTTCAGCTCAAAGGACATCAGGTTTACTACTAAAGGTTCCGCACTTTATGCATTTTGTCTCGGAAAGCCTGAAGAAGATATTGTTATAAAATCTCTGGCAAAATACTCGAAACATACCATAAAAGAATTGCTTCAGTGACTCTGGTGGGCAGCAAGGAGAAACTTAACTGGAAACAGACTTCTGAAGCATTGGTGATAAAAAAACCGGCGAATCTTCCGTCATGGCAGGTAACTGGCTTTAAAATTGAATTCAAAGAATAACGGCTTAATTATAATCTGATTATACACTGAGCTTGGCTCAATGCATTTCTTCTTACAGAAGGCCGTTGAAGAGTTAATGATATAACTGCTCTAATGTTGCTACTAACATACAGGAAAGTAGTAACTAAGTATTATACTTGCATATAGCAGGTTTATGGCATCTATTTTGAAAGAAAACGGAGTCCATTAATACTGAAGGCTGATAAACTTGTGATGATATTTGAAATAGAGCTTTCTGTCGGTAAAATTGCCCTGTTCTTCTATTCAATTTCTGCTGATACATGCCAGGAATTAAATTTATGAGAATTTTGAAATGTTCTGAAATAGTGGCATGGAGTAATAACAAGCATACTTAATGTATTAATGTGTTTCAAAAACTTTTCAGAATATTTAACAACTCTTAACATCTGTTTCAGTTACCTTTACATGGTTGAAATCAATTAGTAAAATTGAAAACTACTTTTATTAATATAAAATTAAAATCATTTGTATGAAAAGAATTCTTATGGCTTCAGTTCTCCTGATTTCATTTGTGATATCAGCGAACTCACAAACCGGGAATGCCCCGCAACTGGGTAAAGATCCCATAAAAAAGGTCATATCAGCAATGACTCTTGAAGAAAAAGCAAGCCTTGTTGTCGGTACTGGCATGAGGATGGACTTTGGACCTCCACCTTCTGCTAATGCAAAAACTCCGGCAAATCCGCCTGCAGCTCCTCCGCAGGGACCAGTAATAGGTCAGACCAAAAGCCTGGTTGATGGTGCAGCAGGAACATCTTTTTCACTGCCTCGTCTGGGTATTACGCCTATGGTGATGACTGACGGACCTGCAGGAGTAAGAATCAGTCCCACCAGGGAAAATGATAATAATACCTATTATTGCACTGCTTTCCCTGTTGGTACATTACTGGCTTCTACATGGGATGTCGATCTGGTTAAAAAGGTTGGTGAGGCAATGGGAAATGAAGTGCTGGAATATGGATGTGACATTATTCTCGGACCGGGAATGAATATACATCGGAACCCTTTGTGCGGCAGAAATTTCGAATACTATTCGGAAGATCCTTATGTTACTGGTAAGATGGCGGCAGCAATGGTCAAAGGAGTAGAATCGGAAGGTGTAGGCACATCAATTAAACATTTTGTTGCAAACAATGCAGAGACAAACAGGAATTCCTTAAATACTATTGTAAGTGAACGCGCATTGCGCGAGATTTACCTCGAAGGATTCAGGATTGCTGTTCAGGAAGGCAATCCGTGGACAGTAATGTCTTCATATAACCTGATCAACGGAACATATGCTTCTGAAAATCCGGATCTCTTGACTAACATATTAAGAAAAGACTGGGGTTTCAAAGGTTTCGTGATGACAGACTGGTTTGGCGGGAAGAATCCTGTGGCCCAGATGGCTGCAGGCAACGACATGCTAATGCCGGGAACACCTGATCAGATAAAGACTATTGTACAGGCTGTTAAGGATGGAAAACTTGATGTGAAAATCCTGGACAGAAATATTGAGAATATACTTAATATCATGCTGAAAAGTCCACGATTCAAAGGCTTCAAATATTCCAATAAACCTGATCTGAAAGCGCATGCAGAAGTTACCAGGCAGGCTTCTACCGAAGGTATGGTATTGCTGAAAAATGATAATCACGCTTTGCCGTTTGATAGCAATGTTAAAAATATTGCTGCCTTTGGTAACACTTCTTATGATATTATTACCGGCGGGACAGGAAGCGGTAAAGTGAACAATGCATACAGTGTTTCACTTATTGAAGGTCTGGATAATGCAGGTTACAAAGCCAATGAAGATTTGAAGTCACTTTATGAAAAGTATCTTAATCTCACAAAGGAAGGCCGTCCCAAAATGAGAGGCTTTATGGCAATGATGGGATCAGGCCCGATTGAGGAAATGACTCTTAACCAGGATATTATTAACGGAATGGCAAATGTTTCTGACGCAGCGATAATTACCATCGGCAGGAATGCAGGAGAGGGAAGGGACCGCAAAAATGTGAAAGGTGATTTCCAGCTCACTGATCAGGAACAGCAACTTATAAAAGATGTTTCAACTGCTTTTAAAGCCAAAGGGAAAAGAACCATTGTTATTTTAAATGTTTGCGGCGAGATTGAAACTCCAACCTGGAGAGATCTACCCGATGCAAT
>CAVVGP010000142.1:0-6450 GCA_963747625.1 uncultured Bacteroidales bacterium
TAAACCGATTCGGTTGGCAAAGCTATGAATCCTGCCTGGGAACTTAAATTGACAATACGCCCGTATTTTTGCTTTCTCATAAGTTTTCCGGCGTACTGACTCACAAAAAAGGTGCCTTTCAGATTTACATCAACAGTATAATTGAAATCCTCTTCCGTCACATCCTCAATTGCATTTTCTGGCCCTATTCCTGCGTTATTCACAAGAATATCCAATTTCCCGAACTCTTTCTCAAGGATTTCAAAAGCAGCTTTAATTTCAGCAGTTTTGCTCACATCCATTTGCAAGGGCAGTACTTTTTTCCCCATTGCTTGTATTTCATTTACAAGACCTTCATCAGAACGGATATCCTTTAAACCAAGAACAATATCTGCTCCGGCTTCGGCAAAGGCCAACGCACATTCCCTGCCAATTCCCCTGGCAGCCCCTGTTATTAACGCTAGTCTCCCCTTAAAATCGGTCGGATAAAAATGTTCCATATTTTCAAATATTTAAATCCTCTTTCATACTAAAATTAAATGTAATCCTGGACATTTGAAATTGTAAATCCCTCCTGATCTTGCCAGCTCGGGAAATATTATTTTATGCAACTCATAAATTCTGTAAAATTTGAATTAACCCTGCCCGCATTCCATATACTTTCTTTGAAGAAGCCATCGCAGAGTATTGCAGGCTTTTTATTTTAACTTTTCTATCCGTTTTTGCTCTGCCGCATTATATCGATCACCCTGTAACTTGATTTTCGAAACAGCAAAATCAAGATCATGCAGATCTTCAGCAGTAAATTGCAGATCTGCTGCTGCCAGATTTTCCTTTAAATGTTCCAGTTTGGTTGTGCCGGGAATCGGAACAATCCATGGTTTTTGAGCAAGTAACCATATTAATGATACCTGTGCTGAAGTCAGTCCTCTGGGACGGCCAAATTCATTGATTGCATCCACAATTACCATGTTTGCTTTCATAGCTTCCTGTGTAAAACGTGGCAATTCGGCACGATTATCGTTGGCAGCATAGAACTTTGTCTGTTCATTCAAAGTGCCGGTAAGATATCCCCTGCCAGTCGGACTGTAAGGAACAAAACCAATTCCAAGTTCTTCGCATACTGACAGTACTCCCTTTTCCTGTTCCTTCCACATCAGCGAATATTCACTTTGAACAGCCGTAAGAGGAAGCACAGCATGAGCACGGCGAATGGTTTCCACGCTTACTTCACAAAGACCAAAATGTTTTACTTTACCCTCTCGGATTAATTCCTTCACCGTTCCTGCCACATCTTCAATGGGAACCCTGGGATCTGCACGATGATTGTAAAACAAATCAATAGTTTCAATTCTGAGACGTTTAAGGGATTCCTCAGTAGCCCTTCGGATATTTCCGGGGCTGGAATTGAGACCTACTGATTTCCCATTCTGAATATCGAATCCGAACTTAGTGGAGATGATCACATCTTTTCGCAAAGGAGAAAGGGCTTCTCCCACCAGTTCTTCATTGGTGTATGGACCGTAAACTTCAGCTGTATCGAAAAAAGTAACACCAAGTTCCACGGCTTTTCGAATAAGCGTTATCATTGCTTTCCTGTCGGGGGCAGGTCCACGATGGTAGTTCATTCCCATACAGCCAAGTCCGAGGGCCGACACTTCAAGCCCGCTTTTGCCAAGTTTACGTTTTTGCATATTCTTTTCTTTAATAATTTGATAATTCAAATTTAGCCTGAATTATCCAGATGACTTATTTTCAAATTAATGTTATTTATGCCAATATTGTTCAATTTGTACGCACTATGACTTCAAAGATGATTTTGAAATGCGGAAATAAGGACTGATCCTAAAATTTTATTTACTTTTAACAGTTATATAAGATGATAATTTATATTTTATACAGGATCCTGTTGAAATTAAATTAAATATTAATGATTTACTTCAATACTCATGTGGTGACCTTCCTTATTATTTTATTACTAATTGATTTATATGCATTCCAGGCATTCCGTTTTATTACCAGAAAGTTCACAAAGGCTGCCATTCGCAGGATAAAGATTCTTTACGGGATTATTTCGTGCTTTTGCTTTGGGTTTATTGTTCTTATGCAGTTCTCAAACTGGCATACATGGAATATTTATTTCAGAACATACAGTTTTGCTATTCTGATTATTCTCATAACTTCAAAACTTACTCTGGACCTGTTTGTTTTTGTCGATGATGTAGTCAGGTTTTTTCGCTGGCTGCTGATGAAAATTTCTTCCTGGTTTAAAAAGCAGGAACCCTTAGAATCTGTCCGGAAGGGTATAGTCATAAGCCGGTCAGAATTTATTATCAGGAGTGGTTTGGTTATTGCTTCAATTCCATTCATCAGCATGCTTTATGGAATGATATACAATCCCTACAGATACCAGGTAAGGAAGGTACGCCTTATCCTGCCCGGTCTTCCAGGTTCATTCGACGGATTCAGGATAGTCCAGGTATCCGATATTCACACAGGCAGTTTTTTAAGTGCCAGACCCCTTGCCAGGGCTGTCGATTTAATTAATGAACAAAAACCTGATGTGGTATTTTTTACAGGCGATCTTGTTAATTACAGGCATGAAGAAGCATTGCCATACATGGATATTCTGAAAAAAATAGAGGCAAAATTCGGGGTAATGTCCATTTTCGGAAATCATGACTATGGCGATTATACTAAATGGAAAAATATAGAAGCTAAAGAAAATGATATTAATGAGCTAAGAAAAATTCATGGCCTTATGGGATGGAACCTGCTCTGGGATGAGCATAATTATATTGAACAAAATGGAGAAAAAATTGCAATAATAGGTGTCCAGAATTGTGGCAGTCATGTGTTTTCCAATTATGGCAGCCTGAAAAAGGCAACTGACAATATTAATTACTGTCCGGTTAACATTTTACTTTCACACGATCCTTCACACTGGGGAAGAGAAGTAATTAAGAACTTTCACAACATTGACCTTACCTTATCCGGTCATACTCATGGGATGCAATTTGGAGTTGAAGTCGCAGGTTTTAAGTGGAGTCCGATCCAGTATATTTATAAGCAATGGGCTGGCTTATACCAGGAAAAAAATCAGTATCTGTATGTAAATAGAGGTTTGGGATTTATCGGATACCCTGGCAGAGTCGGAATTTTACCTGAGATTACCGTAATTGAATTGAAAAAGGAAAAAGCATAAAGTGCGGTTACTAAACAGCTTTGCTACAATCAGCCGGAATTAACTGACCATTATAAGCCGGAACTAAAAACTTAAGTGCATCAGTATCGCTGAATTATCAGGTGACCTTTTGTAGAGGTCAGTTAATCAGGACTTTGCCGGGATAATGCTGTCTTCTGCTTTATTATACATATATTTGTAATTCTTTATTAAAAATGTAATATTATAGTGTTTAAGTGAAAATCTAATTTTAATGAAAATGAGAACTTACAAATTGGTTGCGCTTGCAACTCTGGCGATGCTCTTAACCATCTCTGTATCAGCTCAGACAGCTGACGAAATAATCGGCAAATATGTTAAGGCGATAGGAGGAAAAGATCTGTTAAGCAAGATTACTTCTGTCTATTCTGAAACTTCTACCGATGTTATGGGAATGCAAATCCCCGGCAAAATTACAATACTGAACGGAAAAGGTATGAAACAGGAAATGGAAGTGAATGGCAGTACTATGACCACATGCTTTACCGACAAGGGCGGCTGGAGCATTAACCCTATGGCTGGCGGGACAGAACCCGAAGATATGCCCGCAGCACAATACAATTCAGGAAAAGCTCAGATTATTGTCGGCGCTCCTTTTGTAAATTATTCTGAAACCGGATATAAGGCTGAATTATTGGGAACTGATTCCGTTGCCAAAGTAAATGCTTATAAAATTAAGCTGACTGCCCCTGACAGTACATCAACATTGTACTTTTTTGATCCTAATACATTCTATATGTTAAAAACTGTTCAGAAGGCTGAAATGCAGGGTCAGATGGTGGAAAATGTTATCAGCTTCTCCGACTACAGGCAGACTGACGGGTATGCAATGCCATATAAAATGGATATGGACATGGCTGGCGGACAATTTAATTTATCTACAACAATTACAAAGGTTGAATTAAATAAACCGGTTAATGACAGTATCTTTTTAAAACCCCGCTAAGAAATAACAGATAAAGATCTGTTGTTTTTATCGGTACTTCTAAATTATTACAGGTGAAATATGACCGCCGGACACTAGTATCCGGCGGTTTTTTATGCATAAGGTTTTGATTATTTTTTTCTATATGCCAAGTCCTCTGATGAGTGGTCAGAATGATTAAATTGCCGGATTTTTAAAATTACTATAAACAAATTGTTTGCTTTTCTGTCTGGTGATAGTTTAGATTTAATTAAAATCTGTTATGAAAAAATAGTCTGCACTTTTGATAATATTTTGCCTGATTGACTGTTCTATAGGATGTCTTACTTTATTTTAAAAGTCTAATCAAAAATCATTCAATAAAAACTGGTTCCTTTTTAATGAGTGCAACCTGCAGGATAATAGTAGTATACCTGTTGCCAGTGCTTATTTGCATTGAAGCAAAATCATCCCCTTTAAACAGAACAGTAACTAACCCTGAAATAACAAATACTCAGACAGTGGCAGACTCAAGTATTTCAAATCAAAAAGATATCAGGGAAATATTTGCCGGGGCGTTGCATATCCCTGTAAAACAGGATAGTGTGAAAATGAGCGGCAACGGACCTTTTATCGCAGCTTTCCCGATGGTGGGTTATGCACTTCAATCCGGCTACTTAGGATTTATATCATCCAGCATCTCTTTCTACACCAGTAAAGACAGAAGCAAATTTTCAAATGTTATGTTAAATGCCTATTATTCCCAGTACCGCCAGTTTTGGACAATTGCCAACAGCAATATCTTTTTCGATAAGGTTAAACTTCATCTTTTTGGAGACTGGAGATATTATAAATTCCCGACAAATACATTTGGAATTGGCAATTACAGCACTTTCGCCGATGAACTGAAGATAGATTTTTCGTATATCAGGTTTTACCAGATCTTATATAGGGAGATGGCAGATAACATTTTTGCAGGAATAGGCTACAATCTCAGATTACCACTGGAATATTTCAGAAAACCCTCTGTCAGGCAAGGTCTATGATGAAATTCTTATATATCAGAATGGCAACAAATCAGTGTCTTCAGGATTTTCAATGAATTTTCTTTTTGATAACAGGAAGAATTCTGTCAATGCCCTGAATGGAAGTTTTGCCAGTGTTCAGTTCCGTCCGAACATGACTTTTCTTGGAAGCGATAAGAACTGGGAGTCGCTGACAATCGATATGAGACAATACATTCAGTTCCCGTCAGGAACCAGGAATGTTCTGGCTTTCTGGAATTATGATGCATTGACCCTCGACGGAGGCCGCCATACTTCGATTTACCTAGTACAGGGTGGGATGACTATAACAACCTGGGAAGAGGTTATGTCCCGGGAAGATATACCGGTAAGAATTTATTGTATGCAGAATCGGAATATCGTATGGTTTTAACCAGGAATGGGTTGTTCGGGGGTGTAATTTTCTGTAATGCTGAAACTGTAACTCAAAAATTCCCTGAAGATATAAACAAGGTAATGCCGGGTGCAGGATTTGGGATACGGCTGAAAATAAACAAATTTTCCAATGCCAACCTGGCAGTGGATTACGGATTTGGGGTTGAAGGATCAAGAGGGTTCTTCTTTAACCTCGGAGAAGTTTTTTAGATAGCTTATTTGTTCCCTGCCCTTGTCAGAACGTCAAATTATTTGCAGGAATTCTGAGTATAGTATGTGCGCTTTTCACAACTGAGGCTGATTTTGATAGATTTTTAATCTCCTGATTCACTACCTTTACAATCCCATTCTGAAGTTATTATTTCCAGCAATCCCGCAATGTAACTCATCACGAGAGCTTCGGGTTTTTGCATAGTCATTAATGCATAATCCTCTATGCAGGTTCTGAATATCTCCCATTATTTAAAGCAACTTTTCCAGACAGGCAGGATCATTTTGTCTTGATAGTATGGTAATATTTTAAGATTCGAATTTTGTTATATTTGTGAACCTAATACCTGCTTAATGAAGAAGCTAATTTTTTTATTATTATGCATTCATCCATTTTATTCAGTCTCTTTTGCGCAGACATTTACCGACAGCAACCTGCCGATTGTAATTATTACTACCGATGGTGGAGTTGATATAGGAGAGACATATGTTTTTGGAAATATGAAAGTTATTTACAGGGGACCGGGTTTGAGAAATTATGTTTCCAGCCAGGATACCATTCAATATTTAAATTATAATGGCAGAATATCTATAAAAACAAGAGGATCAAGTACTGAGATCCTGCAAAAAAAACAATACAGGATAACCACATTAAAAGATGATAATGAGGGCCTACGATCATACCGCGACTTGGA
>CAVVGP010000143.1:0-6513 GCA_963747625.1 uncultured Bacteroidales bacterium
TAGGATCATGTTTATGGTTTTCATATTCTGCTAAATAAAGTGACTTTTATTTAATCAGTCTCTTCCAGTTAAGTATGGAAGGATTTCATCATTAAAGATACAGTTTTTATAAATCTGTTCAATACAGATATCTTTCTGAAGTCATCCCTATATAAAATACGGTCAGAAACAACCATTTCCACCTGCATAAATTACTATAATTCAGAGTTTATTTAAATCTGTCAGTATTTGCTTTATATCCTCATCAAATAATATTTGATGTTAGTCAAAATTCATTTTCCTGGATTTTTAAGAAGAAGTTACGCGGCGTATTGAATTAAAAGGCAGAAATTCAATACATTATAAACTTTAATATTGCCTGTTTGATCTGCTTTTTACCAGTTTTATCGTAAAAGAGATACCATTTTTGACGAAGGTTCATTTTTATAATGTTAACAGTTTATTCCAGTAACTATACGTCAGTATTTCATGGACAAAGTTTTGCAGGTCTGTCTCATTTCCACACTAATTGGGCATTAGCTGCTTGACACGTATAATATTAACCTTTACTTTTACATCGAATATCAGACACATAAGTATGGAAAATATTTCAGTTTTACAGAGACGGGTTATTAGCTGACCGACAAAAAAGTTAGGAAAAATTTAAAGAGGCAAAAATTTCTGCCGGAGACGAGAAAAATACTCTTGTTCCCGATAAATTATTCGGGGAAGTCGATGAAAACTTTATAAATTATCTCAGCTGGCACGGCCTGGCAAATGAAAATAATTTACTGGTACTCTCTTCAAAGCTGCACTATTATTATGATTACGAAGAATTAAAGAATGTGACAACTTTAATTAACCTTAAAAAACTGAATCTTATTAAACATTTGGACGAATTTTTTACATACTCTTTATGATGGGTTATCTCCGAAAGCCAATTTTATCGGTTGCTTTTCTGACAAAAAGACTATGAAAGGGAAAAGTCCAATTATGAGGTTATATAAAAGATTCATTAATTTTCTCGACGCTAAAATTGATACTGAAGTTGACAGCAGCGACATTTCACGGCTCCTTGAATCACATGGCTTCAAAGTTATTGATATGACAGAAATTAATGGATTAACATATTTCAGGTCACAAAATCACAGGTAATCAATTTTATGATTCTTCATCCGTTTTAACCTAATTAAATTACACATCTGTTATTAATTAGCAGATGTGTTTTTAATATTAAATACAAATGAAAGTTATCAGGAAAATGTTATTGCCGGCAACAGTTTGTTCTTTTAACGCTTGAAGCTGATGAGATTTCAGGTTGGATCAGGATTATATAGTCATTTATTCCTTTATTCTGACCGGAACCCGATTAACAGAGGATAGGGAAATATATATTTTTTAACCCCGGTATAAGTCATACTTAGCGATTATTGCTTATAAATAGTTTTATGATGAGAGTTGAAATAATGTTTATAAAAAGGATGCTAATTTCATTTATTTACAATAAGTTATGTTGTAAATTTGTATACTGTAAAGTATTCTACATATAACCTCAATTAGACAACCTGAATAATCCGGAGTGCATTTTAGTAAAATAATTAAAAGTTTTGCGATGTACGTTAATATGAAAAGGCTAAAAATTCTATTCTTTCTTTTGTTATCCTTATCATTACGGGTTTCTGCTCCCACATTTAAATCATTCACAATTTTTGAATTGGCCCCTGTTGAGCCCTATAAGAAGCTTGCATTTGCCGTAGGAATGGTAGAAACAGAATGCGATACGCTGGCTTACAACCCTTTGGAATCGGCTGTGGGATACTTCCAGATACGGCCCATCAGGCTTATTGAATATAATAAAAGAACAGGAAACAGATTTACCAGGAACGATCTTTTCAATTATGAAACTTCCGAGAAGATTTTTTTGTACTTCGCTGATCAGATTGGTCCTTATAATTTAGAGCAGATAGCCAAAAAATGGAATGGTTCGGGGCATCTTACTATTAATTACTGGAACAGGATAAAACGATACATTTAATAAGATTTCCAAAGCCCCCCTATGACATCAACCCTTATTAATTCCTTGATTAAGGGTTTTTCAAATTCTTTTTTAATCCGAACAAACTAAATATATATGTGTTTAATATGCATATAACTAAAATAATTATTTATTATTTACCTTCCTTTTAGACACTTATTATGAAAAAAATGCCAATCTCCACAATTTTGTTTTTGTCATTTTTCTTTTGTGGCGGAATTTATGCACAGCAAGGAACCTGGCAAACGATAAAAACTATTAATACTGTTCCTGATTGCAGCGAATGCGGTATGGCAGCTGTAAACGGGAAATTGTACCTTATAGGGAATGATGGAGATAAACCAACAACGGTAAAATGTCTGGATCCCAATTCACTTACCTGGACACCTCTTGCTGAGGCACCTGTTATAATGCATCACTTCCAGGCCGTTCCATATAAGAATAAGATATATGTACTGGATGCTTTTTCGGAAGGAGGATTTCCTGATCAGATACCTATGGCGAATGTTTATTCTTATGATACAAAGGACAATACCTGGGAAAAGGGGGGAGAAATTGCTATGGACAGGAGAAGGGCAGGAGCCGGCGCTGCTGAATATAAAGGTAAACTGTACCTGGTTGACGGAATAAAGCATGGGCATTCAAGCGGAACCAATAATCTTTTTGACTGTTATGATCCTGAAACAAAAACATGGACTGTTTTACCCGATGCCCCGCATATAAGAGATCATTGTTTTGCAACAGTGATAAAGGACAAACTTTATGTTGTTGGTGGAAGAAACACCAGTTACCGGGATCCCGAAAATAAGATACCATTTTTCGCTAAAACAGTTCTTGATGTTGATGTATACGATTTTGCCTCAGGCAAATGGTCAACTCTTTCAGCGAGACTTCCTTTGGGAAGTGGCGGCGGCAATCTCGTTAATCTTAATAATGTTCTTTATTATATGGGAGGCGAAAGAGCTACTGAAACCGAAAGGAATGCACCACGCAAAAACACATTCTTTCTTGATCCGGTGGTCTCGGATAAATGGACAGAAACTGATAGTCTGCACTTTGCACGCAATGGAATGGCCGCAGCAGTCCTCAATCATAAGATCTATGTTGCCGGTGGTTCAGGCGGAGGACCGGGCGGACCTCCTCCGGGACAGAATCCAGGTCCTCCTCCTTCGGCTCAACCGCAGGGAATGCCACAGCAGGGTAACAGACCTCCATCGCGACCTGAACAAAATCATCCTGTTCAACTCGAGATATTCACTCTTAAATGATTGATTTCAACTGATTATTTATGGTGTAAATAAAGTATCCTGATTTTTTATCTAAATAATTTGATATTTAGTCAAAATTTCGTTTTTATCATTTATTATGATTGAAGAATTTTTATATTCTTCTATTGTACTGATATTGTGTATTATATGTTCATAGAAAGGATAACGGGGATTGAGTTTTCCCCCACATCATTAGTAAATTTATGGTTCATTTTGACGAACTCACCCAATTTGGTTATTAATCATTAATTCTTAAAACCAATCGTCTGAATTACTGAGATTAAACTAATTAAAATTCATCTGATTTACCCTTGTTCGGGTTTTGTGGGATTGACTTAAGTGCATATTAGGTCTAACTTTGATCTAATAACTTAACACTTAAACTGCGGGAATGTAATTCTTAATCTGTTTAATCATGAGAAAAATATTTCTGACATTTCTGTTTGTATTTATTTTTCGTCTTTGTATTGCGCCTACTATAGATTTAAGGTTGGGAATGCTTAAAATAAAAGCTTTTTCAGAATTCGTAAATGAAAAATACCATGAATCTGAATTCTCCAGATTTATTTATGACCTCGGGAACACTGAATCGGGAAACAATTGGCTATGTATTAATAAGATAGGATGTTTCGGTGAATGGCAGTTCGATGAGTCTACGCTTAAATGTTTGGGATACAACAAAATAACACTTAGAAAGTTTAAATCAAATCCAAAGATTTTCCCCAGGGAATTGCAGATACAGGTTCTTAAAACGCTGATCAGGGTAAATCTTATGATTCTGATGGATTATGAGCATTTTATCGGAGATACGATTAAGGGTATTGTGATTACAAAATCAGGAATGATAGCTGCATCTCATCTTGGAGGGGCAGGATCGCTGGAGAAATTTCTGAATTCAAAAGGAAGGGTCAACGCAAAGGATATTTTTGGAACATCAATATATGATTATCTGAAGAAATTCAGCTATTATGATTTTTAGGAATGAGAGTTAAAATAGAAAATAATACAAAAATGAAAACCATTTACCGAATCACCACTAACGAGCATGGGGTTATCTTGCTGAAGAAAAGAAAGATTGCCAAAGCATTTCGCTGGTGGTTACGTGAAAATGGATTCACTTATAACTCTACTTTCTATATTAATTAGTTCAGTTTTCGGGTAATAGTTTTATAAAAAGAATATTCATAAACTCTTTAAAAGTTCCTCTGCTTCTCTCCAGTCATCTTCAGGAGTTCCGTGTTCACCACGGGCAATACGCTCATAGTATATTTCCCTTGCTTTTTCACGGATTTCTTCTTCGGTAGGTGAATATTTGCCGATAGTAGCTTTTTTATTCTTGATGGTTTTACCAGCATCAGAATCTTTTTTTGTTTTGCTGACAGTTTTTGTTTTTGTTGTTTTCATTATTGCCAAATTATTGAGTTAAAACATTAAATCATTTTTCCTCTTCATTACTTCTTTTTTCAACTACAATTGTGCAATTCGTCGCAAGGGCTGCTAAAGTGCCGACAGCAGCAAATATAGGAGCCAAAACAACACCTATTGCACCAATTGTGAGGGGAAATTCCATAATAATTTCTTCCTTGTCATTTTTAATAATTATTTTCCTTGCGTTTCCTTCTTTAATTATCTCTTTGACTTTCGTTAAGATCTCATCGCCGGATACTTTAAACGATTCATGATTTGACTTCTCGTTGTGTGTCATAGTACAAAAAATTATCTCGGACCAAAATTAATCTTTTGTAAAGCTTTAAACAATTTTATTTTAAACAGATATTTCAAAAAATGAAACTTAATTTATAAACAAGCTGCGGACTTATTTGTTTCCCGCCAGATATTCTTTTGCTGAATTTTATTCAAAGATAAATATGCCAAATTTATTATACTCATGGAAGGTCTGACTTGTTTTTTGCCAGGCATATGCCACCTCTCCATTATCATAATCAATGCGGTACACGTTAGCCCTCCATCTGGTTCCGGGTACCGGAGGTACATTACTTAATGGTGTAAGTAATTTGTAAGGAATAAAAAACTCAGCTATCCAGCCAGTTATGGTGCCTCCACTTTCCATTTTGCCTCCGGTTACGCTTGTTGCATGCTGCGTTTTCCGGTCCCCTTCGTAATGCCATGGCAGCCACCCTAAAAAATGCCCTTTATTATTAGGTACCATTATTGGCAATTCGTAATTAAAAGGAGAAAGTTCATATTCAAAATAAACCGGGAAATTTTCATCAGTCCAAAGAAAAACTTCAACGACATCTTCTTCCCATAAATTCAGATCATCTGCTTTCATTGTCGAAGTCAGCTTTTTATCTTCACAGTTAAAAAGAAAATAGATCCCTCTTTCAGAATAGAGGACCTTTACTTTTGTCTGGTAGAACAATGGATTATAATTCTGCTGAGGAAGATTTGTCCATCCGGTTTTATTCCACTGATCTGAAGTACCATCACCGGTCACCTTAAAATCCTGGCATTTTTTAACTTTAATTGAATCATGGTCAAAACTTGCTGCCGGTAATGAACCTGACATATTTATTCCTCCTATTATAACAGTAAAGACTAAAAGGCGGAGAATGATACTATTTTTCATTTCTTTTAAGTTAGTTTGTTTTCTTTATTAGCATCTTAATCTTTTCAGCTTCATCGCGAAAATCAGCTTATGAAAAATATTTTTAAGAAAGTAAATATAACCATTAAAGGCTTAAGTTTATTTGTCTTTGCACCAGGACTCTTTTATGATCAGGAAAAGACAGAACCGGCTTGTAATTTAAATTTCATACTTTTACAGAAACGGTATTTTGAATAAAGAAGATTATTTGCATACATCTATAAAGTTTTTCCGTCTGGTATAAGGCATGATCAGGCTTCATCCAGAAATCTGACAGACAAATGGAACAGGAATATATTGAAGAAAAGACCTTTAATAAGATCGATTTTACACAAAATCCACTGGTTGTAGGAGAATATGAAGGTTGCAACTTTGTCAGTTGCGACTTTTCAAATTCAGAGCTTACAGGAATAAAATTTTTGGAATGCGAGTTCGAAAACTGCAACCTGACTATGGCAAAACTGGGAAAAACAGCCTTCAGAGACACCAGGTTCAGGAACTGTAAAATGCTGGGACTGCATTTTGAAAACTGCGATGACTTTGCTATGTTGGTTTATTTTGAAAATTGTAATCTTAGTCATTCTTCTTTTTACGGGACGAAACTTAAGAAAACAACATTTAAA
>CAVVGP010000144.1:0-8558 GCA_963747625.1 uncultured Bacteroidales bacterium
GAGATACAGTTGCCACACTCGAACAAAAACAAAACGCTGCAACAGCTCTGAATGTCGCAAAATCCACTCTTGAAATTGCCAGGTTTAACCTGCAGCATTCGAGCACCTCAGCTCCCTGTGATGGTCTCATTCTTAAGAAACTTGTTAAAGAGAATGAAATGGTAGCTCCTGGTTATCCGGTTTTTCTTTTTGGCGCCTCAGCCAAAACACTGGAAGGTCAAAACACATCTTCCTCATAAAGATATAGTAAAGATCAATCCGGGAGACTCTGCTTCAGTTATGTTGACGCCTACCCGGGTGTAAAATTTTCAGCTGTTGTTGATCAGGTAGGTGAGATGTCAAATCCCTATACAGGCACTTACGAAACAGAAATGGATCTTCAGCAGACAAATATTCGCCTGGCTTCAGGATTTATCACAAGTGTCGACCTTTTACCATCTGAAAAAAAGGCTTACTCAATGGTGCCGATTGAATCGATAGTTGAGGCAGACGGGCATCAGGGTTATGTCTATGCTTTAACAGCAACGGGTACGGTTAAGAAAGTGAGAGTCAATATAGAGACCATAATAGGAGCAATGGCTGCTGTAAATGGTATTCCTGAAGGAGTTCGTGAAATTGTTTCGGAAGGGGCCGCTTATCTTAAAAACGGGATGAAGGTGGAGGTCATAAGGTAAGCTGCAATGAAAGGGCTCAACAGCTTGGAAAACAGAGGTAAGCATTGAAATATTTGGAATCAGAGAAACAGTCCGGAGATGCTTCATATTAACTGCTTCCGGCTTGGCAGGTAAAAAAGAATATCAGTTATTTGAATTCAATTTTAAAGAATGATTTAAAATGAAAATATCCGAGTCAGCTGTAAAGAACTACCAGTTCACAATTGTAATTTTTCTTCTTCTGGTCGCCCTTGGTATCTACTCATTTTATAAAATACCTCAGGCAGAAGACCCTGAATTTCCTATTTCAATATTTCCGATAATAGCAATTTATCCTGGAGCATCCCCGGCAGATATAGAACAGCTGGTCGTCGATAAAATAGAAACGAGTCTTAATGAACTTGAAGATATTGTAAGAATTAAATCAGAAATCAAAGACGGTGTTGCTGTTATAGTTATTGAATTCTCTTCAGATACCGATCCTGATAAAAAATATGATGAGATACTCAGGCAGATAAATTCAGTAAAGTCTTCCCTCCCACAGGATCTTTATAGCATTGAAACTCTTAAGATTCAGGCGGGGAATACAAATATAATCCAGAGTGCTCTTGTATCTGACATTGCTGATTATAAAGAATTACAAAAATATGCTGAAGAACTTAAAGATGAAATCAGCACAGTTGCCGGAGTAAAGAAAGCTGATGCTATTGCTTATCCCGATCAGGAACTTCAGGTAGCAATTAATCTTGCAAAATTATCTCAGCTTCATATTACTGTAAGCCAGGTGTTTAATGCGATTCAGAGTGAAAATGCCAATATTCCCGGTGGAAGTATAGAGATAGGACCAAAAAAATTCAACATAAAGACCAGTGGCAGTTTTAAAAACATTGATGAAGTGAGAAGAACAATCGTTGGCGTAAATATGGGCCAGATAGTTTATCTTAAAGATGTTGCTGATGTCAGTTGGAAAGATGAAGACCTACGGTATTATGGCCGTTACAATGGAAAAAAATCCATCTTCCTTATTGCCAATATGAAAAAAGGGCAGAATATCCATTACGTTCGCAACAATATATATAAAGTATATGATTCATTTGAGAAGAAGCTTCCCTCAGGAATGACAATTGAAAGAGGATTTGACCAGTCTCAGAATGTAAAAAACAAATTAGGACGCCTGCAGAAGGACTTTCTTTTTGCTTTCCTGCTGGTCCTCATTACTCTTCTTCCATTAGGATTCAGAGCCTCAGGCATCGTTATGATCTCAATACCGTTATCAATATTTATTGGAATAACCGGTTTATATCTTTTAGGCTTCAGTATTAACCAGCTAAGCATTGTAGGAGCAGTGATCTCTCTCGGATTGCTTGTGGATGATTCGATTGTTGTCGTTGAGAACATCACCAGGTGGGTAAGAGGTGGAGTAAAACCGTTTGATGCTGCAATTCAGGCGACAAATCAGATAGGCCCTGCGGTCATGGGTTGTACCGCTACATTGATACTCGCGTTTCTTCCTCTTATGTTCCTTCCGGGTATGGCCGGGAAATATATGAGGGTACTCCCGACATCGGTGACATTCATAGTAATAGGATCGTTATTTGTTGCGCTTACAATTATCCCTTTTATTGCCAGTCTGATATTAAAGGGTGATGTAGATCCCCAGGGAAACAGGATACTAAAAGGATTAAACAGGGGAATTGAATTCACTTATGGAAGGGCTTTGCACTGGTCATTGAAGAATCCGTTCAAAACCGTTTCTGTGGCAGCAATCATCTTCATATTATCACTTTTCCTTATTAATCCTATTGGTTTCAGTCTTTTCCCTAAAGCCGGGTTACCACAGTTTCTTATAACAATTGAAACGCCGAGAGGAAGCAACCTGGGAGAGACTGATAAAGTTGTAAGAAATGTTGAATCTATTCTTGCACCAAGAAAGGAAATCAGGTTCTTTATGTCGAACATTGGTAAAGGGAATCCTCAGATTTTTTATAATTCTTTTCAGAAAAGTGAACAGACAACTCTTGGAGAAATCCTTTGTGAATTAAAAACAGAATCGCAGCCGGATATTGACAGATTCATTGAAGGTATGCGGGATACGCTGAACAGCTTTGCGAATGCCAGAATTTATGTTTATGAATTTGAGAATGGAATGCCTGTCGATGATGCTATTGCAATGAGACTGGTAAGCGATAATCTTGACTCTTTAAAAGAATACTCTTATAAGATTGAAAGCATAATTAAGGGGAACAAAGGAACAACTTATGTAAAAAATCCTTTAAACCAGTCACTTACTGATATAAGAGTCGTGGTTAATACCGAAAAAGCAGGGATGTTCGGGGTCCCGGCAGTTGAAATTGACAGAACAATAAGACTCGGTCTTGCCGGAATCATTGCAGGGAAGTACCGTGACCCTGAAGGAAAAGAGTATTCAATAAACCTTCGGCTTCCACGTCAAAATGCCAATACTCTGAGCTTACTTGATAATATATATGTTGCTTCAGTTTCCGGGGCCCAGATACCGCTTTCGCAGCTGGCAAGAATCGAATTCGAAAACTCTCAGACCCTTATTCAGCATTATAACAATGAAAGAGCCATTACAGTCTCTTCATCGGTTATACCGGGTTATAATACCGACAGAGTGACAAAAGAAATACTTGCAAAGGTAAGTAAGCTTAAACTTCCTGAAGGGTTTAAGGTGATACCTGCCGGGGAGATAGAGAGCAGGAAACAAAGTTTTGGAGGTATCGGTACTGCAATACTTATAGCTGTTTTCGGTATATTCTCAGTACTGATTCTTGAATTCAGGACATTTAAAAGCACTCTCATTGTTTTATCGGTTATTCCTCTGGGTGTTATAGGCGGTCTTGTGATGTTGTATTTTACCGGATACACACTTTCATTTGCTGCTGCAATAGGTTTTGTTGCATTGATTGGGATAGAAATAAAAAATTCAATATTGCTTGTCGATTTTACAAATCAACTCAGGCAGCAGGGAACAACCCTTGATGAAGCTATAATCAGGGCAGGAGAGATAAGGTTTCTTCCTGTATTGCTTACAACCCTTACAGCAATAGGAGGCTTATTGCCTATTGCCCTGGGGCATTCCAACCTTTATTCCCCGCTTGCCTGGGTAATAATCGGTGGTCTTCTGACTTCCACCCTGCTGGCCCGGCTGGTTACTCCTGTAATGTATAAGTTGCTTCCTCCGGGAATTATATCAAAAATACCTTCCGATATTAAATAAAAAAAATTGTAAAGAAATTTAAATATTTTCCATGGTCCTGTCTTATAATAATTTCCTAACTTGTATGGATAATTGGCAGATCTGAAACTTAACCTATTTTAAAATGAGAATCATTATTACCGGATTTGTCATATTCGTGATCTGGTGTTTTATTTCCGCATGGCTGTATAACGATAAAGTTTTGCCTGCAATGAAAAAACAGGTCACGGTTAAGACAATTCCTGAACCACTGACTAATTCGGCAGATTCTTTAATGAAACTTAAAGCATCAATGCCTGAGGAGCTAATGATCTACTTTGAATTTAATGATACCAGATTCAAGGCTGATCCGCAAACTGATAACAGGATAGCTGAATTTAAATCATGGCTTGACAGATATAAGGGATCAATGCTTTCAGTTATCGGAAATACAGATCTCGTGGGAACTACCGATTATAATAATAAACTCGGGTTGAAAAGAGCTCTTAAGGTGAAAAAGTACCTGGAAGACAAGGGGATAAGCCCGGAAAGAATTATAGCAGAATCGCAGGGGAAAAACAAACCGGTTGCGGATTACCTCACTGAAGAGGGAAGGGCAAAAAACAGAAGAACAGAAATTTCAATTAAAATGCAATAACATGACACTATTATTTGTACAACTCACCCAGACAGTGACAGGCGCTGTCATAACTATTATAGCATTACTCCTTGTTGCAGCAATCATCGGTTATTTTACTGCATGGATTTATGCAAAATCGGTTTATTCTCCGGTTATTAGAGGTCTCGAAATTGAAAAGAAAGAATTAAATAACCAGATTACTGATTTAAAGGCCGATATAGACAAGCTCAATTTGAAAGTTGAGAAGTTGAATGATAAAATACACCGGCTCGAAGAAGAAGCAGATCAAAAGGATAAGGAGATAAAAAAGCTGACTAAAACCAAGAAAAAACAGAAGCTGGATACCTGATAATTATTTATCTCTTTCATAATAGGTCCCGCTTCCATCATAAAACGGAATATACTATCTTCGTAACCAGGAAGAACTTAGTTTAATTCATTTCAGAGGGGGATTAAAATTCCCAGGACTTTTGATTACAGCTTGTAACAAAAACACCCTTTAAGGGGTCTGTTTGAAATGTACTTTTTAAAACTTGGTTTAACCATTTGGTTTATTTTGTGTTATTTTTTTCATTTACCCGCAGTGTATCACAAAGAAGTATACGAAAAAATGATCAGAGTAAATGAGACTTCCAATGTTTTTATATGATGCCATAATAATGGATGAGTAATATGAAGACAGAAATCTGGAGTTGAATATATTTTATTATCTGTAAATAATAATTAAATAATGGAGCCATTCATTCTATCTGAAACAAACTGGAAGACAATAAAAGACAAAAAATTTGACCTGGCTGTTTTGCCATGGGGTGCAACTGAAGCACATAATTATCATTTGCCTTTTGCAACAGATAATATAATGGTAGAGAAAATAGCAACCGAATCAGCTAAGATAGCCTGGGAAAAAGGCAGCAAGATAATTATTCTGCCGACGGTTCCATTTGGAGTAAATACAGGTCAGCTCGATATTAAAATTAATATAAATCTTAACCCCAGTACACAATTTGCGATATTGAATGATATAGCAGATGTCCTTAACCGGCATGAAATTTATAAATTTATGATTCTGAATGGTCATGGAGGGAATGATTTTAAACAGATGATCAGGGAACTGGGGCCAAAATATCCTAAAATGTTTATCTGCGGATGCAACTGGTACCAGTCCTTTACAAATTCAGATTTTTTTGAAAATGGCGGTGGACATGCTGATGAAATGGAAACAAGTATTATGCAGTTCCTTGTGCCGGAACTAGTCCTTCCTTTAGAGGAGGCTGGAGAAGGCAGAGGGAAAAAATTCAGGATAAAAGCTTTTAATGAAAAGTGGGCATGGGCAGAAAGACAATGGTCTAAGGTTACACCTGATACAGGAATTGGCAATCCGAGCAAAGCAACCTCTGTTAAAGGTGAAAAATGCTTAAAAGAGGTTATTGGTAAGATTGGAAATCTTATGACAGAGATATCAGGCGCTGATATTAATAATATGTATGAATAAAAATGAGATCTGTACTTACTTTCTTTAAAGGTATTATTTCTTACGGGAATTGAAAACGGGTATAAATTTTTTGAAAGGACTGGGCCGATTTTTGACGCTGTTTTTTCCAAATAATTCAAAATCAATGTCAGCTTTAATGTATCACCGATTTAAGTATGTCATGATAGCAATTTTGTTGGTTGTGACATCATGTAGTAAAAATACTTTTGTACCTGTTCACGATACAATAAATCTAAATGGTTCATGGAAATTTGCACTCGACACTGCCGGCGTAGGTGTCAATGAGAAGTGGTATAACAAGTGTTTTCTCCGATTCTGTGAATTTACCGGGAACACTCGATGAAAATAAAAAAGGAATTCCAAATACCAACAGGCAGGAAACCATGCGGCTTTCGCGAGAGCTGATGTATGCCGGAATGGCATGGTACCAGAAGACAGTTATTATTCCTGAAAACTGGGAAGGTCGTTATATCAGGTTATTGATGGAGAGGACCAAGCCGACTAAAGTCTGGGTTGACGATAATTTAGCAGGAAGCAGCACTGATATACTTACGGCTCAGTACTATAATCTTACAAGCTATCTGGTTCCGGGGAAACATGTACTGACAATCCTCGTAAACAACAGCAATAATTCAGTCCCGGAAGGCATTACTGGTTCACATGCCTGGACTGAACAGACTCAGGGCAACTGGAATGGGATTATTGGTAAATTTTGTCTCGAAGAATACAATCCGGTTCATATTGAAACAGTTCAGGTATATCCTGATATTGTTCTTAAGAAAATTACCGTAAGAGTACAAATATCTAATCCTGAGGGAAATACTGAAAATACAAAACTGATACTGAAGGCTGATGCATGGAATACGGATGTAAAACATAGTGTTCCTGCAAAGGCTTTTCCGGTTACTCTCAGGAAAGGAGAAAACGTGATTGAACTCACCTACTCTATGGGAATTAAAACTATGTTCTGGAGCGAGTTTAATCCTTCTCTGTATAAACTTGCAGTCAAACTAAAGGGGGATAAAGTGATCGATACTATAAGCCTTGATTTTGGTATGCGTAAGTTTTCCACGGAGGGGACGCAGTTTACTATAAATGGCACCAGGACATTTCTCCGAGGTAAGCATGATGCCTGCGTGTTTCCTTTGACCGGGCATCCCCCGATGGACGTTGCAGGCTGGCAAAAAGTTTTCAGGATAGCAAAATCGTACGGTATCAATTTTTACCGGTTTCATTCCTGGACGCCTCCCCTTGCTGCTTTTGAAGCAGCAGATATTGAAGGAATATATCTGCAACCTGAATTGCCTTTCTGGGGAAGTTTAAGCCAAAACAAAAATTCGGATTTAAATACTTTCCTGTTAAAGGAAGGCGACCATATTCTTGACTCCTACGGAAATCATGCATCATTTGTAATGTTTGCGCTGGGGAATGAACTCTCGGGTGATATTAATGTAATGAAAACAATGTTAAATCATTTCAGATCGGTTGATGGGCGTCATTTAATGGCTTATGGGTCTAATAATTATCTTGGTTTCAGGGGACAGGCAGCTGGAGAAGATTATTATGCTGCCTGCCGGGTTGGCGCTGATAAAGACACAATCTACAGCACTCATATAAGGGGATCATTCTCTTTTGCCGATGCGAATAGTGGTGGTTATATAAATGGTCGTTATCCATCAACAAACCTTAATTACTCAAAAGCCATTTCAAAATGCACGGTTCCTGCTATTGGTACTGAAGTCGGACAATATCAGATTTATCCCGATTACGCTGAGATGAAAAAATATACAGGAGTTATGAAGCCATGGAATTTTGAAATTTTCCGTGAGCGGCTTAAAGAAAATAATCTTAGCGATCAGGCTGTGGATTTTTTCAGAGCTTCCGGCGCGTTGAGTGCAATCTGTTATAAGGCCGATATTGAAATGGCATTAAGAACGCCCGGTTTTGGCGGCTTTCACCTGCTCGATCTTCAGGATTTTCCTGGCCAGGGAACTGCATTAATCGGAGTGCTGGATGCATTTATGGATAATAAAGGAATTATAACCCCTGAGGAATTCAGTCACTTCTGCAACAGGGTGGTACCCCTGGCAATTATGGGAAAATATTGCTGGTACAACAATGAACAATTCACAGGCGAAATACAAGTGGCAAATTATTCCGAAAATTCATTAAAAGAACAGGCTGTCAGATGGGAGCTTAAAAACGGAAGAGGCGAAGTATTATTCCAGGGCAATAAGAAAGTTGATATATTGCAGGGCACATTGACAGATATTGGATCTTTCAATACTGATCTCTTAAAAATTTCCAGGGCAGAAAAGCTTACTTTTTCGATCCGCCTTGAAGGAACAAGTTATGAAAATTCATATTCTCTCTGGGTTTATCCGCCAAACTCCATTATAAAAGTCCCCGATAATATCCTCGTATCAAAAACCCTGGATAAAAATACTCTTTCAAAACTTGCTGAAGGTGCCATGGTATTGTTGTTTCCTGATTTTAATGATGTCAGGGATCTTTCCGTGGGCGGGTTATTTACCCCCGATTACTGGAACTGGAGCATGTTTAAAAGTATCTCAG
>CAVVGP010000145.1:0-16930 GCA_963747625.1 uncultured Bacteroidales bacterium
TATGTATATGTAATTTTTATTTTTATTCTTTCAGTTTCACAGTACGTATTGCTATTTCGCTTTTCCTTCCGTGTTCCCTTGCTTTGAACTTTGTGACCCTTGTGGTTAATGATCTTGTTTTAACACAAAGGAACTCGAAAGGATATAACTGAGGATCTCAAAGGATTCGTCTAATTATTCCCGATACTGATCTTATGCTGAGGTTATACCACCTGATTGCATTTTCGTTGTAGATCTTTTTGACCACTTCTTTCGGAGCTGCAGTCCTTCAAATTTACCCCTGAACATATCAGAGGTCATTGTATCTTTTGTAGTGAAATATTTCCAGTCATCACTCCATGTTTCATGAACCCATGCCGCCACCTTTTCCATGCTGTCGGATTCATTGACTGAAAGGTCAGTACCATATAGGAGTCTGTCCTGATATTTAATACAAAAGATTACGTACTCTTTCGCGGTCTTTTGCCGACTGATATTGCAGGTGGCATATACGCGCAGCCATATCCACTGCCATATTTGGATATTTATCAAGTCTTTTGGCAAGTTCATCGACGTTCCATTCAAGGCTTCCAAGATGACATCCTATGAATTTAAGATCGGGATGCAATTCAAGAAGATGATCGCGTGCATTTATCTGATCTTCATATGAAGGATAATCAGGATGAAGGAACATATGATATTGCGGATGCTCTGCAAAATAACTGCTGTCTCCGCTTACCGTCATTTCATTTAATGGCATCCAGCAATTGCGATGGTTCCCCGAGATGTCCTGTTATTGGAAGATTCCTGCTGATAATAAAATCAATAACAGGCTTAAGAGAAGGATCATCAACCATGATAAACCTGCCATTTTTATCTCTTTCCGACATTCCGATATTCTTCCATATTTTAACTGATACAGCACCGCCTGATAAATTATTATTTAAATGAGCTGATTAGCTTTTTACTCCATGTTTCTGTTCCCCAGCCTGTTGTATCAAAATAAAATGTAGCCGCATAGAAAACTTTCCCGGGTATAATTTTGCAATGATATTAAGCGCCCAATCAAGTTGCTTTTTAACTGCAAGTGAATCGGAGTGATCAACATTAAGGGTTATCAGTCTGAAATTATCTTTCAATTGCCTGATCTTCAAAGAAATCCTGTATCGCTGTCAATATGAACATGGGAATCGATTTTTATTCACTGAATGAAAATCCTTTCCGGTATAATAATCACTCTGGCATCCAGTAAATGCCAACAAGGTTCAATAATTGAAAAGAAATATGCCTGTTTTCATCTGTTTTCAATCTTTAATTCATAGAATAAAATCAGGCAAAAAAGGAGAAGATCTCAAATACATTGATGCATCCTCCAAAATCAATTATAACTGAATAATTTCTGTATTCACTATTTTGGCATTACAACATAGGATGCATGAATTAAGAAAATCAAGGCTTTTCTGGCAGCTGGTAAACTGGTCGAAATTATATTCTTCAACTTCAACAATGCCATATTGCATTCCGGATTTAGAAGCAGCGGCCCAGATGGCAGCAAAATCCATCATTGTATCCTTGCCTCCTACCTCTTTTTTATCTTTTATATGCCAGAGCTCGAAACGACCAGGGTATTTATTGAAATAATCAACAGGGTTTGCACCTCCCATAACAACCCAGTAAAGATCCATCTCAAACATAACTTTTTTGGGATCAGTATTGGCAAGCATGAAATCATAAATTGTTTGTCCGTCGAGCTTTGTGGAAAATTCTTTATCATGGTTATGATATCCAAAACGAATGCCTTTTGCTTTGCATTTCTCACCAATCTTATTAAAATAATCACAATAACGCTTCAGAGTGTCAAGACTCCGATAGGCTCCTTCGCCCATAAAAGGCTGAACAAGAAATTTTGCTCCTGCAGCAACATGAGCATCAATACATGCATCCCACCATGCCATAGTCTTTGCCATATTAGCTGAATCAGGCAGCTCCTGACCAACATGGGAACTCAGGATTGTCAAACCGTTTAACTGGCAAAGAGCCTTAAACGCTGCAGGCTCCATACCATAAAGTTTTCCGTCGGCATAGCCTGCCGGCTCAACAAATTTATAACCCATTTTACCCACTTTGGCAATTGCAGCCGGAACATCTTTCACGATGGAATCGCGAATGGAATACAATTGCAATCCGATGTCTTTATGAATAGTAGTTTTACAGGAATAAAAGGTAAGAAAGACAAAGCTGATCACAGCCAATGATAAAACAATCGAAATAGTACTTTTTCTTTTCATTTTGATCGGTTTAGGTTTTTATGTTTCAGGTTTACTGATTCCTCAATTCTGATTTATTAATTACTCAGAAATAAAGAACCGGTAAGGTAAATGTAGTAACTATTTGATTTTTTACAAAATAATTCTTTGAAAGATTCTTTCCCTAAGGCAAAGAACATCCTATTCGGATATGAATTTCAGCAAAGGTATCAGAATAGGCTGTCCTTTTTCGACTATATAAGAGACATTTGTATTGTTCAGATTATCATGGCTCTGCGTACCCTGCTGGACAATATGAATAAATGGGTTTACTTTACCGATAAATAGAAGTGCGCGCTCCTTGGCTTCCTTTGAAAAATTTGCAAACTGAGGATAGACTGCACAAATTACCTGCTCAAGTCCTGAATTCTTAGTATAAACAACATCTTTCAGATTGGTCGCTGTATTTTCCTTTTGGACTATTACTACAGTCCCTCCTGAAGGGATCCAGTTAAACCAGTTCATCTCTTCCCCGGCATTTTTCTCACCTCCTTTTTTAATGATGATATCAGAATAGTATTTCTTTAATCCATCTTTAAATAACGACGGGAGCTTAGTGAGGTTTATATAACCGGATATCAGCCGGCAGTTATTGTACTTATCCACACTGAAATTATAATCATCGGCAATAAGGTGACCTTTGGTATTGAAAAGCTGAGCTGCAAACAGATCTTTTAATGCCCTGAATTCAATGGTTGATGTATCTACAGAAGGATTGTTTTTAAGAATATACTCCGATATCATTCGTGAATATCCGGTTTTATCTGATAACCCGAGATTGAATTGACTATCAGTCAGTTTAATTTCGCGCAGGCACTTCATCTGAACTATTGGCATTCAATAATATTCTGGCAACAGGCATGCGATCATCGTTTTCAAGAACCGGCTCATTAATAATGTAATTATCTGAGTCACCTTTTTCAGCAACAATGTCCAATATTCCTGATGTGAGTCCGCTTGCTGAAACAGATATATGAATCTTGCCGGGATCACCTGTTGACCTTATGACATTTGACACAGGCATATCGATATACCAGTCTCCTTCCGGGTCATTAAGTTTATTAATATCCGATTCGTAATCCGAAGGACCAACCAGAGTTGCAGGACCTGTTACTGACCATTTAATTGCATTAGTGGCTCCATAAATATGATTCCCCTGTGAATCAACAATATCCGCAGATAGTATTACCACTGAAGCACGATCCGCAGTTATCTTATTCTGAGATCCCGTAATAATGATCTTAATAGGTTCGCCTGCCATTGCAACTTCAGTTTTGACTTCTTTGCCGTTCCTGGTTCCCCGCGCGGTTAATGTGCCCTTTTCAATCAATACATTATTAAATGTAACAGAATAATTATCAGACTGATCAGGTGAAAGAATTCCTTTACTTATTCCATTTACCAGAAGCTCAACCTTATCACAATTTGAATTAATCGTAATATCCTTCGTCTGCCCCAAGATATTGAGATTTCCAGAAATATGGCTGAATAAAAATCACCGGATTTTTATCATAAGCAGATTTCCAGAGATAATATGCATATTTTGGTACCCTGTAAATATCAACTGCACCTGAAGTTTCGATATTCATTAATGGTGAATCAGGATTCTCCAAATTATCTCCATAATCATCATAAAGACACACACAATTGGCTTCGGGCCTGAATGATCCGCTGACTTTAACCGTATTGTTTTGACTGTCACCTTTCTCTTTCTGCCTGATATCAGCCGGTCCCAGAGCTATGTTTTCCTTAGGGCACCAACCTCGGATATTGGATCCCAGTAAGTTTTCAACAGAAAGATTTTTTTCAGTAAGTTTAATAATAGTTCCTGCTGAACCTTTTGTAACCCGATCAGCTGTCAGTATCCTTGTTGTATCTTCATTCACTGCAAATTTAGAATCGGTTGCACGATTTGTCTCGCTTCCCATGCTCCAGAACATTATGCTGGGATGGTTACGATCGCGACGAATCATCTCTTTCAACTGTTGAACCTGAACATCAGAGGAGAAATCCTGGTTATGTATGTTAGGTAATTCTTCTTCTATTGAAATACCATATTTATCAGCCAGGTCATAAACATATTTTTCATTAGGGAAATGTGATGTTTTAATAAAGTTGAAATTCAGGTTTTCAATCATATCTTTAAAATCCATTGAAGTAATCCATTTTGGGATTGCACCACCCAGCCATGGAAACTCATGGTGATATATTCCTCCGCGGATCACTGCTTTTTGCCCGTTTATATAGAGAAAGTTTTCTTTATAATCCCATCTGATCCATCGAAAACCCAGGGGACTTGTGTAGTCGTCCGTCACTGTTTTTTCATCAATAACCTGGGAGTAGACTTTATAAAGGTAAGGATCTTCATTTGACCACAGGTGTGGATTTTTAACCGATTTGCTGGTCTGATCGAACATATATATTTCTCCGGGATTTATTTCAGCTTCCGATTTTAATACCTGGATTACTTTATCAGATGCATCAAAAATTGAGGTATGTAATGTGCAGGATTTTTTCTCAGTATTATCATTTTTAACCCATGTCTGAACTCTCACCACACCCTCTTTTGCTGAAACTTTGGGTGTTGTAATAAATGTTCCACCTTCATGGCTTGCCGAGCCCTGCATCGGGATAAAAAGTTTATCGCATAGAACGATAGTAACGTCACGGTATATACCGCCGTAAACATCAAAATTATCCGGTGCCATCGGAGGTATTTTAAACTCATCGTCCTGACGGTTCATAACTGCAACTGCCAGTACATTATTTGCATTTTGTCTAATTAAATCAGTTATATCAAAATCAAATGAGCCATAACCACCTTTATGATCACCAAGATATTTGCCATTAAGCCATACTTTGCAATATTTCTGAACACCTTCAAATTCAATAAAAACTTTCTTCCCGGACAGATCGGCATTTACAGAAAAATGTTTACGATACCAGCCCCATCCCAGCCACCAATAAGGATTGGCTGATTCTGAAGCATTTCTTATAAAAGGATGAAGCTCGCCCGTAGTTTCATAATTGTTCCAGGTGTATGGAATACTTACTGCCAGCCATTTGGAATCATCTAAAGCGGGGGATTCGTAAGTTTTGTTTGTTCTTCCATTTGGAAAATAGTTGAATGTCCAATTGGAATTAATGATCTTTTCTATTCTGTGACTTTTTTGATTATCTGCGGAATTTTTCTGGGCAATTGTAACCGAAAAGAAAAAAAACATCGAAAACAGCAATGCGATAGTTTTCATATTCAATATGTTACGATGATTTATTTATTAACTACAATATAATAAATATTTAGGAATGGAACAATTGATTATGATAATTCGAAAAATAAAATTACTATTTCTTTGAAAATTCCTTAAAATAAAACTGGCCTGATGGAATTATTCCGAAGCCAGCAGAAAAAAAAAATTTACCCGGAAAGAGCAAAAAGCATTTAAATGGAATACAAAACTAAAATAATGTTAACCAGTCATTTGCACTCATTCACGTAATCATTTGTTAATACAGCAGGTATCAGATTTCAGTTTATCTGACTTTTATTTTTTTTAAAATATTTTACCGAAATTGAAGAAAAACGGCATATTTTCTTTGATATTTTAAAAATATAAGTACCTTTGTCCGTCAAATTATAATAAAACAGTGAAAATATCTTTAATCCATATTATTGTCCTTATTCTCATTCTTGCCAAGCGCACATGACCCTGGAATAATATGTATTACTATAAACATACAGAAGCTTTCCGGGGAACCGGAAAGCTTTTTTTTATATTATTTTTTTAAAATGAAGAAACAACTAAGAAGCTCAAAAACTATTACCGGAAGAAACATGGCTGGGGCAAGAAGCCTTTGGCGCGCCAATGGGATGAAGGAAGACCAAATGGGAAAACCTGTAATTGCGGTTGTTAATTCATTCTCTCAGTTTGTCCCCGGGCATGCTCATCTTCATGAGATAGGTCAGTTTGTCAAAAAAGAGATCGAAAAGAGAGGGTTCTTTGCTGCCGAATTCAATACGATTGCGATCGACGATGGCATCGCAATGGGTCATGAAGGAATGCTTTACTCCCTGCCTTCAAGGGAATTGATAGCTGATAGTGTCGAATATATGTGTAATGCTCATCTTGCAGATGCCATGATCTGCATAAGCAACTGTGACAAGATAACCCCTGGAATGCTTATGGCAGCCATGAGGATTAATATTCCGGCTGTTTTTGTCTCAGGAGGACCTATGGAAGCCGGACGATTTAACAACAAATATCTTGACCTTGTCGATGCAATGGTTGCCGCAGCTGATGATTCAGTAAGCGATAGTGATCTTTATGAAATTGAAAAATCTGCCTGTCCTACTTGCGGTTCATGTTCAGGTATGTTTACTGCAAACTCCATGAATTGTCTTACAGAAGCATTAGGGCTTTCGCTTCCTGGTAACGGAACCGTTGTAGCTACTCACCGGAACAGGGTTAAGCTTTTTGAAAAAGCTGCCGGATTAATTGCAGACCTGACTGAAAGATATTACTACGAAGGCGATGATTCGGTCCTTCCCAGGTCAATTGCGACAAAGGAAGCATTTATGAATTCAATGTCTCTCGATATAGCTATGGGAGGATCAACAAATACGGTTCTTCATCTGCTTGCTGTTGCACAGGAGGCAGGAGTGAGTTTCACGATGCATGACATTGATGAACTTTCACGCAAAATTCCAAATATATGCAAGGTAGCTCCAAGCTCACAATATCATGTCCAGGATGTTAACCGTGCAGGTGGCATATTAGGTATAATGGGTGAACTTGAAAGGGGGAAACTAATTAATACATTAGCAAAAAGAGTGGATTATGCGACTCTTGCTGAAGCTGTTTCAGACTGGGATATCATGGGAGCCAATGTTCAGCCTGCTGCCTTCGACATCTATAAGAGTGCACCTTCGATGGAAAAAAACCTGAAAATGGGTTCACATGAGACAATGTACAGTGAACTTGACACTGACAGGGAAAAAGGATGTATCAGATCAGTTAAATATCCGTATAATAAAGATGGCGGACTTGCCGTGCTCTTTGGTAACATTGCCCGTAAAGGGTGCATAGTCAAAACTGCCGGCATTGACCCTTCTTTGTTTTTATTCACAGGGAATGCAGTAATATTTGAATCGCAGGATTCTGCTGCCGATGGAATTCTTAAAGGAGCTGTAAAAGAGGGAGATGTCGTAGTTATCAGGTACGAAGGTCCAAAAGGAGGCCCTGGCATGCAGGAAATGCTTTACCCTACTTCATACCTGAAATCAAGGGGACTCGATAAAAAATGTGCACTTATAACTGACGGAAGATTTTCCGGAGGCACTTCGGGCCTCTCTATTGGTCATATCTCACCTGAAGCAGCATCAGGCGGCGAACTTGCCCTGATAAGAACCGGCGACAGGATTGAAATAAATATTGTTGACAGGAAAATCAATGTCCTGTTGTCCGATGAAGTATTGAAATCAAGACAAAAAGAAGAGAAACTGAAGGGAGAAAAAGCCTACAAGCCTGAAAATCGCAATCGAAATATTTCTTCATCACTTAAAGCTTATGCCTTAAACGTAAGCTCTGCTGATATGGGAGCGGTCAGACTTATATAGGGCACAGAGCGCAGGGTACAACAGCCTTCGCCAAGGCTTCGGTTGTCAAAGCTGGGCAAAGGGCACAGGAACAGAAATAAGTGAAATAAAGAATGTATGACATTTAAACAATAAAACAATTTGAAAATAATGCGTATGAAGACTGAAAGTGAAACAGAAAAAACGACTTTACAAGTCAATGGCCATGAACACATTACAGGGGCTGAAGCTATTCTGAATTGTTTGGTTGAGGAAGGTGTGGATACTATTTTCGGATATCCGGGCGGAGCCATAATGCCTGTATATGATAAGCTTATGGATTATGAAGATAAACTTCATCATATACTTACCCGTCATGAACAGGGAGCTGCTCATGCAGCACAGGCATATTCGATGGTTACAGGCAAACCTGGAATTTGTTTTGCTACCTCCGGACCAGGTGCAACCAATCTCGTCACCGGAATAGCCAACGCTTTTCTCGATTCAGTTCCGGTGGTTTTCATCACTGCTCAGGTAGTATCGGGACTCATTGGCACAGATGCATTTCAGGAAACAGATATTATAGGAGTTTCTATGCCTGTTACAAAATGGAACTGCCAGGTAAAGAAATCACAGGATATACCTGATACAATTGCAAAAGCTTTTTATATAGCAAAATCAGGCCGGCCAGGACCCGTTCTTATTGATATTACAAAAGATGCACAAATTGAAAAACTAGATTTCAAATACAGGAAATGTGAATATATCAGAAGTTATAACCCTCATATTCCATTGCATACAGCCGCGATAGAATCAGCAGCAATATTGATAAACCACGCTGAAAGACCTCTTATTCTTGCCGGTCATGGAATCCTTATTTCACACGCCGAAAATGCGTTAATAGAATTTGCAGAAAAAACCGGCATCCCAGTTGCCTCAACTTTGCTGGGCATATCGGGATTCCCTTCCAATCACCGGCTATTTACAGGAATGCTTGGTATGCATGGTAATTATGGACCTAACCTCCTCACAAATGAGGCAGATCTTATTATTGCAATCGGAATGCGTTTTGACGACCGTGTTACGGGTAATCTTAAGAAATATGCCAGGAATGCAACTATTATTCACATCGAGATCGATGAGGCTGAGATCAACAAGAATGTCATGGTCGATGTTGAAATACACAATGATGCCAAAGAGGTCCTGCAATGCCTGATGCCTCTTGTTAAACAGAATTCTTTTGAAAAATGGATAAGAGAATTCAGGATCTGTGACAAGACTGAAAATGAGAAAGTCATAAAACCTGAGACGAAACCTGAAAAAGGCAATCTGAGAATGGGCGAAGTTATCAGCCGGATATCAGAGATGACGAAAGGCGACGCAATCATAGTGACTGATGTAGGGCAGAACCAGATGTATGCCGCAAGGTATTATAAATTCTTACACCCAAACACTTTCGTTACCTCAGGTGGAATGGGAACTATGGGATTCGGACTTCCTGCAGGAATAGGTGCAAAAATAGGCCAGCCCGATAAACAGGTCATTGCTTTTGTAGGAGACGGCGGCTTCCAGATGACAATACAGGAGCTGGGTACTATTTTGCAATATAAAGTACCCGTAAAGGTAATTGTCCTTAATAATAACTATCTAGGCATGGTCCGTCAGTGGCAGGATATGTTTTTCGATAAGAGATACGCTTCCACAGCAATGATGAATCCAGATTTTGTAATGATTGCCACTGCTTATAATATCAAAGCTAAAAAAGTTTCAAAGAGAGAAGATCTCAATGCTTCACTTGAAGAAATGCTGGCTGAAAAAGGAGCTTATGTACTGGAGGTTTCAATTGAAAATGAAAGTAATGTCTTCCCTATGATAGAACCCGGATCTTCGGTCTCCGAAATAAGATTAACATATTAAATATAAAAAACTGATAAACTATGTGGCTCCAATGATTCTCTGAGTAACAAAAAATAAGAACTTACACAGAGTTGCACTAAGCAGAAAAGAGTAACACCGAGAAAAAGATAAAAAACTATGATACAGGAATATACAATATCGCTTTTCACCGAGGACCACATTGGCATCCTTGGCCAGATAACAATAATACTGACAAGAAGACAGATCAATATTGACAGTTTCACTGCTTCAGAATCTGCCGTAAAAGGGGTTTACCTTCTTACAATAGTAGTAAAGACAACAGGCGAAATGATTCAGAAAGTGGCCAGGCAGATGGAAAAACTCATTGATATCTTAAAGGTGTTTGTTCATACATCCGATCAGATTATTTACCAGGAGATTGCACTGTTTAAAGTCACTACCCACGGATTGATGTCAGGCAATGTGATCGATCATATAGTCCGGTCGCATAGTGCAAGGATTCTGGAGGTTTCACCTGAATATATGGTAATTGAAAAAACAGGGCATAAGTCAGAAATTGCTGAACTGCTTTCCCAGCTTGAACCATATGGTTTATTGCAATTTGCAAAATCAGGCAGGGTAGCTATAACAAAACAGGTTAAGGAGCTGAATGCATACCTTAAGGAGATGGATGAGGCTAACCGTTTTAAAACAGAAGCAACGTTAAATTGATAATGTATTCGATCCAGGAAGATTAAGAGCTCTGAGCAAAACAAACGGAATTCCTTGCGAACTTTGCTCCTTCTTATAGTCCTCTGCGGTTAAAAAAACGAATAATTAATATTAATAACATAATTAAAATTAAAGATCATGGCAAAAATTGATTTTGGCGGTGTCGTTGAAAATGTAGTCACCAGAGAAGAATTTTCACTTTCAAAAGCCCGCGAAGTACTTAAAAATGAAGTTGTAGCAGTTATAGGTTATGGTGTTCAGGGACCAGCACAGGCGATGAACATGAAGGATAATGGCATAAATGTTATTATTGGTCAGGCTCCCGAGTTCAAAGCTGACTGGGATAAAGCTGTTGCTGACGGTTTTGTACCCGGAAAAACTCTTTTTCCTGTTGAAGAAGCAGCAAAAAAAGGAACTATAATTCAATATCTCGTTTCAGATGCTGCCCAGCGTATACTCTGGCCAAAACTAAAGCCATGCCTTAAAGAGGGTGATGCTCTTTATTTTTCACATGGTTTTTCGATCACATATAAAGAACATACTGGAGTTGTCCCTCCTCCTTTTGTGGATGTTATACTTGTGGCACCTAAAGGTTCAGGAACAAGTGTCAGACGAAATTTCCTTGCAGGTGCAGGTATTAATTCAAGCTTTTCAGTTTTTCAGGATTATACGGGAAAAGCCGAAGAACGTACTATAGCTTTGGGTATTGCTATTGGTTCGGGTTATCTCTTCCCAACTACTTTTGAGCAGGAAGTATTCAGCGATCTGACAGGAGAACGTGGTGTTTTAATGGGTGCACTTGCAGGAATAATGGATGCACAGTACCAGGTTCTCAGGGAAAATGGACATTCCCCCTCTGAAGCATTCAATGAGACTGTGGAAGAGCTTACACAAAGTCTAATAAGGCTTGTTGATGAAAAAGGAATGGACTGGATGTATGCTAACTGCAGTGCAACGGCACAACGCGGTGCCCTTGACTGGCGTCCAAAATTCAAGGAAGCAACACTGCCTGTTTTCACCGACCTGTACAAAAAAGTCAAATCAGGAGAAGAATGTGTCAGGGTGCTTCAGTCAACAGGTGCTGTCAATTATAAACAAGTGCTTGATGCCGAACTAAATGAGCTTGGAAATTCCGAGATGTGGAGAGCAGGTGCTGCAGTAAGAAAACTGAGGCCGGTGAAATAAAAGTCTTTTACAAATAACAGTTAATTATGGACGAAAAGGTCATTATTTTCGATACTACACTCCGTGACGGAGAACAGGTACCAGGTTGCCAGTTAAATACTATTGAAAAGATTGAAGTTGCCCAGGCTCTTGAAGCACTTGGCGTAGATGTGATAGAAGCAGGCTTCCCTATCTCAAGCCCGGGAGATTTCAAATCGGTGATAGAAATATCAAAAGCTGTATCAAACCCGGTGATCTGTGCACTCACCCGCGCCGTCAAGAAAGATATCGAAGTAGCAGCTGAATCTCTCCAGTATGCAAAAAGAAAAAGGATACACACAGGTATCGGCACCTCTGATTTCCATATCAAGTATAAGATAAAGACAACTCCTGAGGAAATCCTGAAGAGAGCTGCTGATGCAGTCAAATATGCCAGAAAATTTTCTGATGATGTTGAGTTTTATGCTGAAGATGCCGGAAGAAGTGAAAACGGATTCCTGGCTAAGGTTATCGAAGCTGTGATAAAAGAAGGAGCAACCGTTGTAAACATACCCGATACAACAGGTTATTGCTGCCGGAAGAATACGGTCAGAAGATAAAATATCTCAAGGAAAATGTTCCCAATATCGATAAAGCAGTCATATCAACACATTGTCATAATGATCTGGGTATGGCTACTGCCAATACCATGATGGGTATTATAAACGGTGCAAGACAGGTGGAGGTTACTATAAATGGTATCGGAGAAAGAGCAGGAAACACCTCTCTTGAAGAGATTGCCATGATTATAAAAAGCCATCACGACCTTAAATTAAAAACTGATATCAACTCAAAACTGATATTCAGTACCAGCAGGTTGGTATCAACTCTCATGAGCATGCCTGTACAGGCAAATAAAGCAATCGTCGGAAGGAATGCATTTGCCCATTCTTCAGGTATACACCAGGATGGCGTTCTTAAGAACAGGGAAAACTACGAAATTATCGACCCGGTCGAGGTAGGTATCAGGGAGTCATCTATAATACTTACGGCCCGTAGCGGAAGAGCTGCACTTAACCACCGCCTTGAGTTACTCGGATTCAATTTCGGCAAAGATGAGATTGATGATATTTATCACCGGTTCCTGCTGCTTGCCGATAAGAAAAAAGAGATCAACGATGAAGACATAAGAATACTTGCAGGCGTCGTTTTCCAGGGAGAAAAATCACTTAAACTTGATCTGCTGCAGGTTTCATGCGGAAGATCATTGATCCCTGTTGCAACGGTCGGACTGAAGATCAATGGTGAAGTGCATTTTGCTACTGCCTCCGGGAACGGACCTATTGATGCAGCATTCACCGCAGTAAGACAACTTATCAGTAAGACCGTCCATCTCGAAGAATTCCTGATTCAGGCTATTACCAAAGGAAGTGATGACCTTGGAAAGGTTCATATACAGGTTGAACACCAGGGAAAAATCTATTATGGATTTTCTGCAAACACCGATATAATTACTGCTTCAGTTGAAGCTTTTATTGACGCTCTTTCAAAAATTAAATAAAGGTCGGCCCCCCAACCCCCCTACAGGGGGGCAGGCGGGCAAAAGGGAAAATAAATATATATTAAATGAAGTCAAAAACACTTTTCGACAAAATATGGGACAGTCATGTGGTGAAATCCATACCGGATGGCCCTGATGTTCTTTATATCGACAGACACTACATCCACGAGGTTACAAGTCCTCAGGCTTTCAATGGTCTGAAAGAACGGGGTATTCCTGTATTCAGGCCTGGTAAAACTTTAGCCACTGCCGATCATAACATACCCACCAGGGACCAGCATCTGCCTATCCACGATCAGCTATCGCGAACACAGGTTGAAAGACTGAGCGAAAACTGCCAGAAATATGGAATAGAGTTGTTTGGCGTAAACCATCCGAAAAACGGAATCGTACATGTTATAGGTCCGGAACTGGGATACACCCTGCCCGGGATGACTATCGTGTGCGGCGACAGCCATACATCGACACACGGAGCATTTGGCACAATAGCATTTGGCATAGGAACCAGCGAGGTTGAGATGGTACTGGCAACCCAGTGTATTATTCAGCCCAAACCCTCGAAGATGAGGATTACCATTGATGGAAAACTCAATAAAGCAGTGACTTCCAAAGATATAATCATGTATATTATATCAAAGATCTCTGCGAGCGGAGCAACAGGATATTTTGTTGAATACTGCGGTTCAGCAATCAGAAGCCTTAGCATGGAAGCAGGATGACCATCTGCAATATGAGTATTGAAATGGGTGCGCGGGGTGGTTTGATAGCTCCTGACGAAACTACATTTAAATATCTCCGAACGATTCCTTCCCTAACCGGGATCGACGATACAGAAGCCTCTATCTTCGAATGGAAAAAGCTTATGAGTGATCCGGATGCTGTCTTCGACCGGGACCTTAAATTTGATGCCGCGTCGATTAAACCGATGATAACATATGGCACTAATCCCGGAATGGGAATGGCTGTTGATGATTCAATTCCCTTGTCGGATATAAATGGGAACAAAGCTTCTTCTTCGTTCATTAAATCACTTGACTATATGGGTTTTAAACCCGGGATGAGCTTACTCGGACATCCTGTCGACTATGTATTCATCGGGAGCTGTACAAATGGAAGAATAGAGGATTTCAGGGCATTTGCCAGGATAATAGCAGGCAGAAAAAAAGCAGAGAATGTCACTGCCCTTATCGTCCCCGGTTCAAAAAAAGTAGAAGAACAAATGGTTGCCGAAGGGCTGATTGAAGTATACCAAAAGGCAGGCTTCGAAGTCAGGCAACCAGGATGTTCATCCTGTCTTGCAATGAATGAAGATAAAATTCCACAGGGCAAATATGCTGTTTCTACATCCAACAGGAACTTTGAAGGAAGACAGGGTCCGGGATCCAGGACTCTGCTGGCAAGTCCTTATACAGCAGCAGCTGCTGCAATAACGGGCAGGATTACGGATCCGCGGGAGTTTGTAACTGAATAAAATAAAGCTAAAAAATAATAAGATATGCCAAAAGTTAAATTTGATATTCTTGAATCGACATGTATACCTCTTCCTCTGGAAAATGTTGATACTGACCAGATAATCCCGGCAAGATTTTTAAGTGCAACATCAAGGAAGGGTTTTGGCGACAACCTTTTTGTTGACTGGAGATATACAAAAACGGGAGAGAAAAACAGTGATTTTATTCTGAATAATCCTAAATACAAGGGAAAAGTACTTGTTGCCGGCAAGAACTTTGGAAGCGGCTCAAGTCGTGAACATGCTGTGTGGGCTATATTTGACTTTGGTTTCAGGGCTGTTGTTTCGAGCTTTTTTGCCGATATCTTCAAGAACAATGCCCTCAACAACGGCCTCCTTCCTATAGTAATCTCTGACGATCTTCTTAAGAAGCTGCATGGCCTGATTCAAAATGATCCGGATACAAAAGTCAAAATTGACCTTGAAAAACAGACATTTACGATTCTCTCAACAGGAGACTCAGTCAGTTTTGAAATAAATCCTTATAAAAAAGAATGCCTGCTTAAAGGTTTGGATGATATAGACTTTCTGTTAAGCATGAAGGATTCCATAGTAACTTATGAAAATAACCAAAGCTTGTTAAAATGAAAGTTGAAATAATGGATACTACCCTCAGGGACGGAGAACAAACGCAGGGGGTATCATATTCACCCCTCGAAAAACTCCATATTGCAAAACTGCTCCTGAAGGATCTTAAAGTAGATCGGATTGAAGTGGCATCGGCTCGTGTTTCTTCCGGAGAATTCGAAGCAATACGGCAGATAACTTATTGGGCACGTCATAATAATCTGCACAGGAAAATAGAAGTCCTTGGATTTGTAGATGGTGATATTTCATTAAACTGGATAAATGAGGCGGGTGGAAAGGTTATCAATCTTCTTTGCAAAGGATCGCTGCGCCATCTCGAAAAACAACTGAGAAAAACTCCCGAAAAACATGTCAGCGATATTAAAGAAATAATCAGGAAAGCTGAAATCCGTGATATGGATGTAAATATCTATCTCGAAGACTGGTCGAACGGAATGATACATTCTGAAGAATATGTTCTTTATCTTCTCGATTCACTGAAGAATGAGAATATACACAGATTTATGCTTCCGGATACACTTGGGATCCTTAACCCTGAACAGACATTTGATTTCTGCAAGAAAATGGTGGACAGGTATCCTGGTCTTCATTTTGATTTTCATTCTCACAATGATTATGACCTTGCAGTTGCAAATGTCTTTTCTGCAGTTAAGGCAGGAATAAAAGGAATTCATACCACCATTAACGGGCTCGGAGAAAGAGCCGGAAATGCACCTCTTTCCAGTGTAATCAGCGTACTTCGTGATCTTACTGACACAGATACTGGTATAAATGAGTTCGAAATAACAAAAGCAAGCAAAATAGTTGAAACATTCAGCGGAATAAGGATACCAGTGAACAAACCTGTGATCGGGGAGAATGTTTTCACTCAAACATCAGGAGTTCATGCTGACGGGGATAGTAAAGACAATCTTTATTTTAATAACCTGCTTCCTGAAAGATTCGGAAGAAAAAGAAAATATGCCCTGGGAAAACAATCGGGAAAAGCAACCATTAGGAAAAACCTTGAAGAGTTCGGGTTGTTTCTGAACCCTGAGTCGCTTACCAAAGTTACTCAGAGAGTTATAGAGCTTGGCGAGAAGAAGGAGAATGTCACTACCGAGGACCTGCCTTTCATTATAGCTGATGTACTGGGCAGCGAAGAGATTAATTACAAGATCTTTATCAAAAACTATTCCCTGTCCCTCTCCTATGGCCTGAAACCATTTGCCAGTGTCCAGATCGAGATTGACGGTAATTTATACCAGGAAACATCTTCTGGCGACGGGCAATATGATGCCTTTATGAAGGCACTCAGGATAATTTATGACAAACTTGAAAAAAAATACCCGGCCTTGACAGATTACCAGGTTTCTATTCCTCCGGGAGGAAAGACAGATGCCTTCGTGGAGACTGTAATTACATGGGACTACGACGGTAAAGAATTTAAAACCAGGGGATTTGATGCGGATCAGACTGAATCGGCGATAAAGGCTACCGAAAGAATGCTTAATATCATTGAGAATATTGAAATGAAAACAATGAATAAAAAAAATCTTGCTGAAGTTCAGAAGATGATTTAATATCATGATATCTAAACCAAAACAGACACACTTAAAAATAAGCTTATGAGTAAATCGTACAATATTGCTGTAATTCCTGGCGATGGTACCGGTAGCACTAACTGAACGAAGCAGAAA
>CAVVGP010000146.1:0-10449 GCA_963747625.1 uncultured Bacteroidales bacterium
GCCCTTCCCGGGCATAATTAATTGCAGGTTGCAGGATATCTCTCATTGGCAAACGGCCAAACATATCGTGCATTTCAAACCATCCGTCGACACAACCCGGAACAGAAACCGGAAGGGGACCATATGATGGAATAAACTCATATCCGTTTTCCTTAAAATAGCTAAGTTTTAGAGAACGGGGAGACCTGCCGCTTCCATTTAATCCATATAATTTCCCTTTATCGGCACTCCATATTATTGCAAACAGGTCACCGCCTATACCGGCACCGGTAGGTTCAACGACTCCCAAGACTGCATCTGCCGCTATTGCCGCATCAATTGCAGTTCCACCTTTCTTCAGAATATCTAATGCGACCTGAGTTGCCAATGGTTGACTGGTGGCTGCCATACCGTTGCATGCAATAACCTCTGATCTGGTTGCAAAATCGTGCCCCGTAATCCTGTCCTGTGAAAGTACAGCCACGGGTATCAGTAATGCAAATACAACAGAAATAATTCTTCTCATTTCAAGATCAATTAATAATGCAAAGGTAAAAAACCATACTAACTATTTTGTCATTGCCGTCTCTTTTAATTCCGAACTCTTTTTTTCGATTGCATAACTGGGTGATGTTTCTGTCATTCTACCTTTATTATTAATAACATAATTAAATACTTCTATATGGGGGGCCTGGTTCTCGGCTTTAAGCATCCATTCCTTCCTTATTTTGTCTATGATATACGACATATCAATAATATATTAATTTAATATAATACAGTTTGCTGCATATATTTTCGACTTCCTTTGCGTTCCTTTGTACAATATTTTGTGTTTCTTTGTGGTTCTATGATTTTGTACTTACTATGAAGGTAATCAAAGGTTTATGAAGGAATTAATGTTTTAATAATTTAGTGTTCTTTTAATAATAATGTTATCCATGCATGAACAGGACGATTTTAAATATTTTGTGGAACAGTTTGATGATATCAGAGTACTCAGATACAAACTTCCCGGATTCGAATTACTAACGCTTCAACAGAAAATATTAATATATTATCTAAGCCAGGCAGCTCTTTCAGGAAGAGATATTATTTGGGATCAGAATTTCAGATATAATTTAATGATCAGAAAGGTTATTGAAGCAATTCTTGAAAACTACTCGGGTGATAAAACAACTAATGAATTTAAGGCTTTTATGCTTTATGCGAAAAAAGTATTTTTTGCAAATGGAATTCATCACCATTATTCAAATGACAAGTTCACACCAGGTTTTACAGAACGTTTTTTTTCTGACCTGGTAATGTCTGTTGGAAGTGACAGGTTTTATGAAATCATGGGTCAGAAAAGGGAGAAATTAATATCAGTGCTTTCCCCTGTCATTTTTAATGCAAAGCTTCATAGACGGAAAGTTGAAAAAGGCGAAAATGCTGATTTGATTTCAGAATCGGCGGTAAACTTCTATGAAAATGTAACTCAGAGAGAAGTCGAAGCTTTTTATAAACATAAGGCAGAAATGAATGATCCGCATCCTGTATTACCTGGACTTAATTCCAAAGTTTCAAAGAAAGATGGTCATATTTTTGAAGAAGTTTACAGATCAGAGGGACTCTACGGTTCGGCGATAGATAAAATAATAATGTGGCTTGAAAAGGCGACAGATATTGCTGAGGGTGAGCTGCAAAAGAAAACGTTAAGGCTTCTCATTGATTTCTACAGATCGGGAGATCTTAAATTGTGGGATGCCTTTAATGTTTCATGGGTGCAGGATACATTACCGGAGGTGGATTATAACAATGGTTTCATAGAAGTATATTCTGATCCCTTGGGAATGAAGGCAACATGGGAAGCAATTGTAAATTTCCGCGATATTGAAGCCACAAAGCGGACAAAGATAATCGCAGCCAATGCCCAGTGGTTCGAGGACAATTCACCTGTTCAGCCTGAATTTAAAAAAGAAAAAGTCACAGGCGTTGCTGCAAAGGTAATTAACATTGCTATGCTTGGTGGCGATTGCTATCCGGTCTCACCGCTGGGAATAAACTTGCCGAATTCTAACTGGATCAGGAAAGAAGTCGGGTCAAAATCAGTTACTCTTGCAAATATTACTGAGGCTATCGATATTACTTCAAGGGAAAATGGTTTCCTGGAAGAATTTGCCGCTGATCAGGCAGAGGTTGAAAGGATAAAAAAATATGGGTCTTTATCTGATTCTTTGCATACTGACCTTCACGAATGTGTTGGGCATGCCAGCGGAAAGCTGGGAGAAGGAACTGATTCAAATGCCCTTAAGAACTATGCCTCTCCGCTTGAAGAAGCCCGGGCAGATCTCTTTGCCTTATATTTTATTATGGATAAAAAAATATTGGAGCTTGGCCTTCTTCCAGATATGGAGGTAGCTAAAGCTTCCTACGATTCTTATCTCAGAAATGGTTTGCTTACGCAGATAGTAAGGATCAAACCTGGCAAAAATATTGAGGAAGCACATATGAGAAACAGAGCATTAATATCTAATTGGGTTTACAGGAATGGCAAAGCAGGTAATGTTGTTGAATTATTTAAAAACAATGGAAAAACTTATGTCAGGATCAACAATTATGAAAAACTCAGGTATCTTTTCGGAGAGTTGCTCAGGGAGATTCAGCGGATCAAATCGGAAGGTGATTATGAACATGGTAAGAGATTAATTGAAGAATATGGTGTAAAAGTTGATCCTCATCTTCATTATGAAATATTGGAACGATATGCCAGGCTTAACCTGGCACCTTATACCGGATTTATTAATCCTGACCTGTCGCCTGTTTATGATAAAAAAGGTGAAATAACCGATGTAAAAGTAGAATATGTGAATGATTACCTTGATCAGATGCTATACTATGGTAAAAATTATTCGTTTCTATAACCTTTCTGTACCATTATCATTATTAAATATTTGGCTAATACTGTGAATATCAGATGTTTAATACTTATATGACAAAAAAATTGAGAACTTACACAACCTGTCCCGCAAGGCGGGATGGTAACACAGATAATTACATAGTTATACAGAGATCATTTCATGTTTTTCCAGAACTTATCTTCCGATCTTTGCATCTCTCTCCTTTTTTTATTTTCAAGCAGTATATAAAAAACCATAGCTATTATTCCAAAGATAAAGAGCCCCAGAAGCAGGTATTTAATAATGCCTGATACATCATTCTGACCTGACACTGTTATATTTGGTGTCTGAACATTGGCGTTGATTAATGGATTAACTTTTGATCCGACATTTATGCCGAATATATTCTTCATGAAGAAAAGCAAGAAAAACGACAACAGACCGGAAGATACAGGAGAAATGATCCAGCCAAGACCGATTTCACCCAATATCTTAAAATTTATATTTTGGGCACCTTTATATAGGCCAATTCCCAGTATACAACCAACAACAACCTGTGAACTTGAAACAGGAACCATCGGAATTGGGGGTAAACCCATTTTTACAGAAAGATCAGACAGTGCTGTCGATGAAAAAATAAACAGAACAAGTGATTGTGCCAGAACGACAACAATTGCCGCCTCTGATGATAGTTCCAGAATATTGCTTCCAACAGTTTCCATAACTTTCGAGGAATATGTGATGATTCCAGTGGCGACAGCAAGTCCTCCAAGGAGAAAGACTTGCTGACTTGAATCAAGAGTAAATATCCACAGATTAATATTATGCAGGTTGAAAGCAGGTATAAAAACTCCCATAACATTGGCAATATTATTTGCACCAAGACTATAAGCTCCAAAAGCTCCAACAACAATCAGGCCTGTTTTAATATATGATTCAAACCTTATAAGATGAATCCTTGATGAATTTTTAATCTTTTTCAGAACTATATATAGAAGAACAGAAAAAAATGCTCCCATAACAGGACCTGCAATCCATGATGACCACTATCTTTCCGAGGGTTTTACTGTCAGTATGGTTACCTGTAAAAAAGTTCCATCCGATTATTGCACCTACAATTGCCTGTGTTGTAGAAACAGGAATTGCAAATTTTAATAGTCATATATATGGTAAGTGCTGCAGCAAGAGCAACTGTGAAGGATCCTCCGATTGCATTAACAGCACCTAGCTTACCAAGAGTATGCGATGTTCCTGAGCCCTGAATAACTGCACCCAGAATAAAAAAAACTGAAGCAATGATAGCTGCCTTCCTGAAACTCACCATCCTGGAACCTACTGCAGAACCAAAAATATTTGATGCATCATTTGCCCCGAGTGACCATCCAAGGAAAAGACCGCTTGTAAGGAAGAACAGAATCATTACTTAAGTAATTTTGAAATATGAGTTGCTTTTGATTTATTTGTTTCTGGTTTCTGGTTACTGGTTAGTCAATAGTCAATGCCTAAATAACGTTGACCATTTTAATACTTAATCTGCTGTGGCCTGTTATCTTTCATCTTTCATTTATATTGTTCGTTGACATACACCAGGCATCATGCACCCAGGTTACATTACAATCTTTATCGCCATTCCCGAAAGCAAATCTGCTGCTTTCTGTGCCAGATCTGAAATATTTTCAATATGGTGGATTATATCTTTTAAGTGTAGCCTTGTGTGCCAGATCCAGCTCGTTCATTTCCTGGAAAATAATTTTTTTTGTACTGAAGGATAGTTTATCTGTTTCACTTTCAAAGTAATATACTTTTAGTAATTTTTCCCTGACTGTATACGGAGCTTTAAAATATGCCCTTGCTGCAGGTACAAGTTCTTCCGCAGCATTGACAGAAGTTTCCGTAAGACTGATGAATGTTTTTATTAAGAGAAGAGGGAATATCAGGCAATTCTATGTTAATTTCATTCAGCGAGCTTTTCATAGCATCAATAATTTCATCAAGTTCATCGATAAGAGCAGACTGACTTCTGACCTGTGCTGCGGTAGAATTGAATGAGTAATCATCTCATTTTCAATTTCCCTCTGAAGCCTGTCCGCATTGTTTTCAAGATTATCAACTTTCTGAAGATGTCTGCGGAAAGTATCCATATCTTTATCAAGATATGCTTTTATAGCTTCTCTGAAAACCAGAAGCCCGAGATCTATATCATCAAAAAATTCATCAATCTTAATTATCAGGTTCCTTGTTGTTCTTGTAAAAACTGGCATTGTGTTTGATTATTAGGTTATTAAACAAATATAAAGATATTATTCATATAAAGCTGTATTTCCTAATTTCAATCAGAACAAGTTATGAATGAGTGAATAATTATAAGTAGTTCTTTGCAAAATTTTTTGTACGATCTTTATATATATATTTACAAACTTTAGTTAATTTCGCGAGATTTATTAATCTAAAGGTTAAATTATAAAAACTTTCACCCTGAAAAAACGTTAATGAGATAATATTGAAGTTACATGGATAATTCAACGGAAGGATTCTACATTCAGTGAAAAATTAAAAAATGCGTTTATTGGCAAGGGCCAAAGCTAATTCAGGACAAAGGAATATTTCATAAATTAACCCTGGTAGCATTTTTTGCATGGATAGGCCTTGGAGCAGATGGTATATCATCATCCTGCTACGGTCCTGAAGAAGCATTCCGGAATTTGCAGGGGCACCCTGCTTTAGCCATTTTTGTTGCTCTTGGAACAGTTTTTACTATTGTTATCATAAGTTCCAGTTATAATCAGATAATACGCCTCTTTCCACATGGTGGCGGTGGATATCTTGTTGGCAGCAAACTATTATCTCCCACAACAGGAATGATATCAGGTTCTGCGCTTATAATTGACTATGTATTAACAATAACACTTTCAGTGTCGAGTGGTTCTGATGCTCTTTTCAGTTATTTCCCGGCTTCTTTTCAGGTATACAAACTACCTTTTGCCTTAATGGGTGTATGTTTCCTGATTCTATTGAATCTGAGAGGAGTTAAAGAATCTGTTCTTTCTCTTACCCCAATATTTATCATATTTATCACTACCCATGTGGTTGCAATTTTATACGGAATTTTTATTCATTCCTCAAATTTTGCAGCTGTTGCCAGCCAGACTACAAATGAAATACATTCAACTGTGAATCAATTTGGGTTTATAGCTACATTCTTTATAATTCTCCGGGCTTATAGTATGGGGGCCGGAACATATACCGGAATAGAAGCAGTAAGTAATGGCATGCCAATCCTGCGGGAACCTAAAGTTGCAACTGCCCGTAAGACTATGTTTTTAATGACAATTTCTCTTTCATTTATTGTTTTGGGTCTGATGATATGTTACATGCTGTTTAATGTGCAACTCAATACTCACAAAACTTTAAATGCTGTATTATTTGAAAATCTGACGGTAGGATGGGGACCCTTCTGGTCAAGAAGTTTTGTCCTGATTACACTGATATCGGAGGCTGCATTATTGTTCGTCGCTGCCCAGACAGGATTTCTGGACGGACCAAGGATTATGGCAAATATGGCAATAGATCATTGGTTCCCGAAAAGATTTGCATCCCTCAGTGACCGCCTTGTAACAATGAACGGGGTTTTGCTGATGGGTCTGGCTTCTATTGTTTTTATGGTCCTGTCCAAAGGTTCGGTGGCGTTCCTTGTGGTTTTATACAGTATCAACGTTTTTATAACGTTCACTATTTCACAGGTTGGAATGGTGAGACATTGGTGGATGAACAAGGGAAACGCTATACCATGGAAAAGGAAAATCGCGATAAATGGAATCGGACTGATGCTTACTTCCTTTATTCTGGTTTCAGTTATAATAATAAAATTCCGTCAGGGTGGCTGGATTACCCTGCTGATTACAGGTATACTTGTCTTATTGGCTTTAATGATTAAACGCCACTATTTCAGAATTGCAACAAAACTTCAGAAATTAAGGTTGAACGCTTTTGCGGAAATTGAAAAACTAAAAGGAGAGTTGCCTTTTAACGAAAGAAAAAAGGAAAAAATTTGTTTTAACAAAAACGGCAAAACAGCTATAATATTAGTAAGTGGTTTCGGAGGTACAGGATTATATACATTTTTACGTATTCTTGAAAATTTTAAAGGGATATTTGATAATGTAGTTTTTGTCAGAGTAGGTGTAATAAATTCCAAAATTTACAGGGGTACGAATGAATTGGAACATTTTAAAAAGCAGGTAAAAGAGGATGGTGAAAAGTATGTTGCAGTCGCCAATCAATTCGGTCTTTACGGTAAGAGTATATGGACTATAGGAACAGATCCCATAAACGAAGTGTATAGAATTGTAAAGAAATTAAAGCCGCGATTAGCTGGTGCAACTTTTTTCGGGGGCCAGCTTGTTTTCTCCAAAACATTTTATCTTTCAAAATTACTTCATAACCATACAATTTTTTCCATCCAAAAGAGATTCTTCAAATTTGGTATCCCAATTGTTATCTTTCCGATCAGAGTTGAGTGATTCTGAACCTTTGCTCATTCTGCAACAATAAACGAAACTGATAAAGTTATCCATAATATTATCTTGTCGTTTATAAAATCTTTATGGGTCCATCATTCTTTTTTACAAAAACTTAACAACCTCTGGTATAATTTTGGATCGTAAATACTTTTTACGATGTTTTCATATGTATTAATAGTAATGCCAGTAATACAATCAGCTGCATTTATCTCAAACGGTCCGGTAAGTTATATTATCGGAGGAATTATAGCCCTGCTGATCATGGGATATTTGATATACACTTTATTCCGGCCCGAAAATTTTTAATAAGAAAATATTATGAATGAAGCGATTCAATTGATCCTTTTCCTGGTACTATTGGTTGTCGTGTCGCCTTTATTAGGCAAATATATGGCAAAGGTTTTTATGGGTGAAAAACATGTAATGAAGCCCATTTTCGGCTGGCTTGAAAAATTAGTTTACCGTTTGTCAGGAATTAAAATTGATGAAGAAATGAACTGGAAGACCTATACGTATGGTATTCTCCTTTTCAACCTGTTTGGCTTTATCTTTTTGTTTCTTTTACAGATGTTGCAGGGATATCTGCCATTGAATACAGAAAAGTTGCCAAATGTTTCATGGCATCTTGCATTTAATACTGCAATGAGTTTCACAACCAACACCAACTGGCAGTCATACAGTGGTGAAAATACTATGAGTTACCTGGTTCAGATGCTGGGTTTGACTGTTCAGAATTTTGTCAGCGCTGCAACCGGTATTGCAGTTGCACTGGCCCTGATACGCGGCTTGACCAGAAAAACAACAGATGCGTTAGGTAATTTTTGGACCGATATGACCCGGAGTGTTCTTTATGTATTATTGCCGCTGGCTATTATTCTTACAATGGCATTGGTAGGACAGGGTTCCGTGCAAACATTTTCACATTATATCAAAGCAACCACGTTGCAGGGAAATGAACAGGTTATTGCACTGGGCCCGGCTGCATCACAAGTAGCTATTAAGCAGCTCGGTACTAACGGAGGTGGTTTCTTTGGTGCAAATAGCGCCCATCCATTTGAAAATCCGACACCTTTTACCAACTTTTTAGAATTGTTTTCAATCATTATCATTTCAGCAGGTCTTGTATTTACTTATGGTCATTATATGAAGTCGAAATATCAGGCACGTGCTATATTTATAACCATGTTTATTCTCTTTGCGGTCGGTATTGCTGTCTCGCTCTGGGCTGAATATGGTCATAACAATGTGCTTAATGTATCGGGTTCTATGGAAGGAAAAGAGACCCGTTTCGGCGTAATGAACAGCGTACTCTGGTCTGTTACTACTACCGTTACTTCTAATGGTTCTGTGAATGCTATGCACGATAGCTTATCACCTGTTTCAGGATTAGTAGCTATGTTCAATCTGATGCTTGGCGAAATAATTTTTGGAGGAGTGGGATCGGGATTATACGGGATAATTGTCTTTGTAATACTTACAGTTTTTATTGCAGGGCTTATGGTAGGGCGTACTCCTGAGTACCTGGGTAAAAAAGATTGAGGCTTTTGAAATGAAAATGGCTATTCTTGCAATTTTAGCCCCCAGTATTGTAATAAAATTATTTTCAGCAATTGCCTGTTCAATTCCTGCTGGACTATCAGGTCTCAATAATGCAGGGCCACATGGGCTTTCAGAAATACTATATGCTTTCAGTTCGGCTGCCGGAAATAATGGAAGTGCTTTTGGCGGACTTAATACAAACACTGTATTTTATAATCTAATGATCGGATTTGGAATGCTTATAGGGCGTTTTGGAATTATTGTTCCGGTAATGGCTATTGCAGGAAGCATGGCTAAGAAAAAGGTGACTCCGGTTTCATCAGGCACCTTCAGAACCGATAATTGGTTGTTTGTGATGTTTTTAATAAGCGTTATCATTATCGTGGGAGGGCTGACTTTTTTCCCTCCGCTGGCACTTGGTCCCATTGTTGAACATTTCTTAATGAATCTGGGTGTTGCTTTTTAATTTTTTAAGATAAATAGCATGGAAAAACGGAATACGAGTCAACTCTTTACCAGGGAAATTGCGGCACAGGCATTAAAAGACTCTATTATAAAATTGAACCCGGCAATTCTGGTGAAAAATCCGGTTATTTTCATTGTAAGCATTGGAGGACTAATGACAACAGTTGTTGTTATTGCTGATATTTTAGACAGTCATTTTTCTAACTTTAATCTTCAGATCACACTATGGCTTTGGTTTACTGTATTGTTTGCCAACTTTGCCGAGGCCTTGGCTGAAGGTCGTGGTAAAGCACAGGCAAACAGTTTACGCAAAAGCAGAACCCAGACTAAGGCCAGGAAACTGGTTAATAATAATAAGGAAGATATAGTACTGGCAAATGATTTAAGAAAAGGAGATGTTGTGATTTGTGATGCCGGAGATATTATCCCTGCTGACGGGGATGTTATTGAAGGGATTGCAAGTGTTGACGAATCTGCAATTACAGGGGAATCAGCACCTGTAATACGTGAAAGTGGTGGTGACCGTTGTGCAGTGACGGGGGGTACTAAAGTTATTAGTGACCATATTAAGATTAAAGTAACTTCTGAGCCTGGATTTACATTTCTTGACCGTATGATTGCTTTAGTTGAAGGTGCAAAACGTCAGAAGACACCTAATGAGATTGCATTGATAATTCTCTTATCAGGTCTTACTATTATTTTCCTGTTAGTAGTAGTTACTTTGCCTGCTTATTTCGGTTACAGTCTGAAAGCATCAGGAATATCCTCAGATCATAACCTTAGCTTACCCGTTCTGATCGCGCTTCTTGTCTGTCTTATTCCCACTACAATCGGGGGCTTGCTGAGCGCTATTGGCATAAGCGGTATGGACAGGCTTTTGCGTAAGAATGTTATTGCGACAAGTGGCAGAGCCATTGAAGCAGCAGGTGATACAGATGTTTTGCTGCTCGATAAAACAGGAACAATTACTTTGGGAAACCGCATGGCTACAGAGTTTATTCCGGCAGAAGGATTTACAAAAGAGCAACTGGCTGATGCAGCTCAGTTAGCATCAGTTGCTGATGAAACAC
>CAVVGP010000147.1:0-24649 GCA_963747625.1 uncultured Bacteroidales bacterium
TGTTCTCACAACTGGTTAGAATTATCGTATTGCTAGGACATCACTGAAATTTCCTATTAAAACACTCAGGATGCATTCTGAAAACAGTCGTTGCATTTACAGCCGGGGGGATATCAGGCAAAAATATCAATCTTAGGTAACCTTCCTTCGTTAAAGAAGCTGTTAAGGGCAAATACTATTTCCTGAGTCCTCCCGACACTAAAAGCCGGAATAATAAGCTTACCTCCCTTGGTTACACATGTGTATATTACAATGCTTAAAAGTTCTTCTTCAGCCTTCTGGGAGTCCTGATGCAACCTGTCACCATAAGTTGATTCAGTAATAAGTATCTCAGCCTGTGGAAATGGCTGTGGTGACGCAAGAATCTGGTCAACAGGCCTGCCTATATCTCCGGTATAAGCTATTCTTTTAATTTGCCCGCCCTCAAGAATCTCTAAGTTGGCTACTCCGCTGCCAAGCATATGGCCAGTGCTTGTAAACTTAACTTTTATATTTTCATCAATCCTGAATTTCATTGCATTTGGCACACCTATAAAGAGGCTCATACAACCTTTTGCATCTTCCTGACCATAAATTGGTGTTACCTGGGGCAAACCCTTTTTAGCCCTGCGTTTATTAAATGTTATTGTATCATGTTCCTGTATAAAGGCTGAATCAGCCAGCATTATTGCACACAGATCACGGGTTCCGTTCGTACAAATCACTGATCCCCTGAAGCCAAGCTTATACATGTAAGGTATCAAACCTGAATGATCGATATGTGCATGTGTAAGAACTATATGATCAATAAGAGATGGAATGAACATAAGATCCCTGTTCATAGCATCTGTTTCGAGTCCTTTTCCCTGGAACATACCACAGTCAAGAAGTATTGTTTTCCCTGAATCTGTAGTAATAAGATGTTTACTCCCTGTCACTTCCCTGGCAGCACCTATAAATTTTATTTTCATTTTTTAAAAGTTTTTATACTCAAATATATTGAATTAATCAACGAAGCAGATGAAAGGAATGAGCAATAAACCACAAAAAAACAGTGATCTCGTTTTTCTCAGCAGCCGGGATATTCAGTCAGCAGAAAGTCATTTTAAAAAAAGATCATCAGCAGAACACTTAGTAATCCACAAATACCTATCGCAGTTTCCATTACACTCCATGTCAGTAGCGTATCCTTGATACTCAGATTGAAATATTCCTTAAAAAGCCAGAATCCTCCATCATTTACGTGTCCGAACATCAGACTTCCGGATCCTACTGCCAGTACCATTAATTCAGGGTTTACATGGCCTCCTGTCACCAGCGGAAGTACTATTCCTGCAGTAGTAATACCTGCTACAGTTGCTGAACCGACACAAAATCTTAAGACCGTTGCAATAAGCCATCCCAGGAATAAAGGGGAAAGAGAAGATTCGCTCAGTAATGCACCGATATATTTACTTACTCCGCTGTCCACTAGGACCTGTTTCAATGCTCCTGCACCGGCAATCAGCAACATGATCATTGTTATAGTAGTTACTGAATGGGCAAGTGAATCCATTATATCAGTAATTTTTCTTCCTCTTGCCAGCCCAAGTGTGTAGATAGAAAATAAAACAGCAATAAGCATTGCAATGACCGGATTTCCAATATATCCAAGCATTTTTCTTATTTCATTATCTTCATGCAGTAAAAATCCTGCAAGGTTGAAACCGTTATAAGGACTACCGGCAGTAGTGCTGAGACGAAACTTATCCAGAATCCCGGAAGCTCTTCTTCACTCATGACTTTCTGATTAAGAAATTCCGCCAATGGCTTAGCCTCTATTTTGCTCAGCACCTTTGAAAGTATGGGGCCGGAAATAATTATTGCAGGAACTGCTGCAATAATACCATAGATTAACGTTTTCCCAAGATCGGCATGAAACAGAGTGACAATTGCTGTCGGGGCAGGATGCGGAGGAAGGAACCCATGAGTTACGGAGAGAGCAGCAGAATCGGTAAACCAACATATAGTAACGGCAGTCCTGTTGAAGCTGCAACAGTAAATACAAGAGGAATCATAATAAAGAATCCAACATCGAAGAAGAGTGAAATGCCAACTATAAAACCTGTGAGCATCAGGGCCATCTGAATATGTTTAATACCGAATGCTTCGATCAGGTACGATGTTATTCTCTGTGCTGCACCGCTTTCTGACACCAGTTTTCCAAGCATTGAACCAAAGCCAAGTATCAGTACCAGTGAACCCATTGTGCTTCCAATGCCATTTTCTAAGGAAACGACAGCACTTTCCAGATTCATGCCTTCTGCAACTCTACCAGAAGTGAAACAATTACAAAAGACAAAAACGAATTGAATTTAAGCACAAGAATCAGGAACAACAGAAGACCTATTCCCAGGATTACGATGAGTAATGGCATGATATAATTAAGGTTAAGGTTAAGATTAAGGTTTCAAAGGAATTTTCACTGGCATATTATCCCTTGTAGAGCGATAAATTGCAGTGAATAACTCGACTGTCCGGCGTCCATCTTCTCCCGTAACGGCAGGTTGTATCCTGTTACCCAGAGAATGAAGAAAATCTTCGATCTGGTACTGAATATATCTGACTGTTGGATCACAATTATTAAATGTCTCTGTATCCTGTCTGTTCCATTGTTGCAATAACGCCTCTTCGCCCTGAACAGTCCACAAATCATTGACAGGTGGTTCTGTCACACCTGTCATGCCTGCAATAAACATTGCACCTCCATCAGTCTGCACACCAACAGAAGCTCCATTTTCACCGTGGACATGCACTTTCCCGTAAAGACCGGGCTTCTGACAGTTGCTGACTAATATATTTCCGATTGCGCCACTTTTAAATCTGACTATTGCGGCAGCCGTATCATCAACCTCGATGTATGGATGATTCAGATTTTTCCAGATGCCAAAAACCTCATCAATTTCACCCATATACCATAAAAGGATATCGAGCTGGTGAGGAGACTGGTTAACAAGGACTCCACCTCCTTCTGTCTTCCATTTTCCCCTCCATGCATCGGAGTCATAGTAGGCTTTATCACGCCACCCCAGCATAGTAACTTCTGCCAGTACAGGTTTTCCTATCTTCCCCATAACAATAGCATTCTTAACTCTTTTAACCGGTTCATACCACCTTCTCTGGCTTATTACGCCCAATATTACATCATTCTCTTTACATGTTTTAATGATATCATCACAATCCTGAAGATCGGAGGCAAGTGGCTTCTCAACCAGAACATTAGCACCGGCTATGGCTGCCTCCACGGCTGGCATCTTATGATACGGATGTGCAGTACAAACAATCACAAGATCAGAATTATTCTCTTTTACCATTTCAGAAATATCAGGATAGGCCCGCGTTTTGTACAATGAGGCAAAATCCGCAGCTTTTGAGCAGGTCCTGCTCCAAACCCCAGCCAGTCTGGCATTTGAGATACTCCGGATCGCTTTGGCATGGAGATGAGCTGCTTTACTGCATCCGGCAATTGAAACGTTATAAAACCTTTCACTCATCATCTTTAAAATTTCGTACAGCGTATTTTTGACTGCGAATAAATAAAAGAGAAAAATCCAAATTCTGATTTCCGCAAAAAGCAATACTACGGGACAAGTAAAACCTTGCTAAGTTCCTCCTCCCTTTTGTAAAGTTTATCAAACCATAAAGCACCTTCTGAAAGCGGAGCAATAACTGAGACCTGATCATCGACCAAAATTTTCCCCGTCTCTATCAGATTAAGTACGGTTTCATATTCACCCCTGATTGCACAACTTCCAAGCACTTTCAACTCACCGGTGACAACTTTTTGAAGAGGGAAATCTATTTTGGGAGAAATATTTCCTACCAGTATGGCTTTCCCTCCTTTCCGGAGAATATCTATGGCAATATTTACTGTTTCACTTTTCCCTACTGCTTCAAAGGAGATATCAGCTCCCCGCTTCTTTGTAAGGTCAATAATTTTCCCAGCAAGGTTTTCTTCATTTGAGTTAAAAGTATGATCAGCACCTGCTTTAATTGCCTGTTCAAGTCGTTTAGGATTATTATCAATCGCAATGATCTCTGATGCACCAGATATTTTCAGAAGTTTCAGAATAAATATTCCAATAATACCCGCACCTACTACAACACATTTATCTCCTGTTCTGACTCCAGAAATATTTATCGAATGAAGAGCAACGGCTACAGCTTCTACCATTGCTGCCTGTTCGAATGAGACCTTATCGGGTATTTTGTAAAGTATATGCTGCGGAATTGCAATAAATTCTGCAAATGCACCATTTCTCCTGTAAGTACCCGGAGAAACTCCTAAAACCTCCCTGTTGTCGCTTAGATTGTATAAACCTTCCAGTGTAAACCAGTCATTAAGAGGATATACCGTTGAATCAAAAGTAACTCTGTCTCCTGATTTCCATGCGCTTACATTTTTACCAATATCTATAATAACCCCTGAGGCCTCATGTCCCATTATCATCGGGGGAATTCTTCGTCCGGTACTGCCATCAAATCCATGGACATCAGATCCACAGATACCACATGCTTTTACCTTTACAAGAACTTCGTCGCTCTTTAATACAGGATCTTGCACTTCTTTATAGACAAGCTTTTTATATTCTTCAAGTACCAGGGCTTTCATTGAATCTGTAATGGTTTAAACATGTAAATGGTGAAAAACAAATATAATAAAAACCAGATTTTATGATAATGAATTATCTGAATTCAAAATTATCGTGATTATTGAGCTGGCCACGCCATGGCGTGGCCGGATATCAATTTGATATTTCCGAAGTGTGATATTGAAGAAAAATTATCTATTTTTCTTCTTCTTTTGCCTTGGTGATTATTTTGATCTTTGCCGGCGTTACAACTAAATCGCTGATCTTAGGACCAAAAGCCTTGAAATAATCACTTGCAAAATGAGCATCAATTGCAGCCTGATTTTTATATTCTTCAACAAAAATAAAATTGGCTTTATTATATGGGTCCTGGTATAGCTGGTAAGATTTGCAGCCTGGTTCTTTGTTTGATTTTTCAACAATTTCCTTTGCTGCTTCCGTAAAGGCCTCAATCTTTTCCGGTTTCACCGTTAACCTGGCAACGATCATCATGCCAGAGTCTGTTGCAGGAACTTGAATCCGGGCATATGAACCCTGAGATTTTTCCACCGTTTTTTCACTTCCATAACTAATGGAAACTAATGCTGAACAGAATACAAGAACTAAAAATTTTGCTTTCATGATTTTTCATTTTATTTGACAACATCCAAATGTATTTCGCTGACTGATTTAATTGCTCGGTCGGAAAAGAAATCGGAAGCTGCAAAAATTCTGAACAGACCTCCATCCTCTTCATTGGCGGTTTTCATCAGCATAAATTCATGCTGGTCATTCCGGTTGAATAATTCAGAATATGAAACAGCACAACGGTAGCCATCTTTTCCTGCAATACAAATTATACCTGATTTAAGATTAGCAATGTTAAAAGAATAATCCTTCTGAAGCAGATCTTTAAGCAAAACCCCTTTAAATGGTGTTGTACTGTGAATGCCTCTTCCCCGTCCGTAAAATATGGTATTGAAAGTTATTTCCGGAAGATTTGAAGGGATAGATTTAATTTGCCCTGCCTTTCCTTCAGAAGAGAAAATATCTATCCCTGGCGAATACATTGGCGACAATCCCTGGTGAACAGGAAAAGAGTGCGGAAATGACTTAACTGTAATCTTTACCGGAGAAGTGATATTTCTTTCAGTTACCAAATCACCTCCGACAACAAGCTTGCTTTCGACCGGAAGCGGCCATAATTCCTTCGTTCTGGAAGGGACAATTCTCGACACACTGCTAGCAATCAATATTTTATGAAGATCAGTCGGATAGTATATTTCACCCCAGCTTAAAACAACTTTTTCACCTTTTTCATTTTCAATTTCGACATAAAGATCGATAATAGGCTTAAATTCACTTATGTTTGACTTTTTAAGTATTCTTTTATCTAGAATATCAAAAAGTGAATATCCGTCATATCTGTAAGCACCTACAAATCTGTCACTTCCTGTACTATCCAATAACGTCTCTTTAACAATTACCGAATGCATGGGAAGATTCGTAAAATCTACCTTCCCGGGATTAGCTATTTCACCATCTATATACAGTTCCTTCACAGGAAGAGGATACGTTGGTTCATTATCATAAAAATTATTAGTCATGTCAGCCGTATCTACCAATTGACTGACAGGTTTATTGTCTTTTTGCATTTTTTTTACTGAGGGATTACATGATATCAAACTTAATAAAAAAACAGGGAACAGAACTATTGCCTTCATATTATACGGGTTAAATTATTAATTTATATATTGTATGCCATGGCACTGTTGTGCCATTATGCCTTTTCTGTCATTCCACAATCACCACGATTATATCCATTACATTTGTCATAGTCGGACCTGTGATGATATGCCCTCCGGCTTTTTTAAAAAAATGGTATGAATCGAATTCTGCAAGATATCTCTCCGGATCAATATTTTCTGAAAAAGCTTCTTTTATTGTTTCAGAATCAACAACAGCTCCGGCAGCATCAGTTGGTCCGTCGTTGCCGTCCGTTCCTGCCGAAAGTATAGTTATTCCCGGAAGGTTTTGAAGCAATAATGCCGATAAAAGTGCTAAATGCTGATTTCTTCCACCTGTTCCCTTACCTGTCATTTTAACTGTTGTTTCTCCTCCGAACAAGAGACAGACTGGTTTCATTTCATTATTATCATTTTTATACCTTTCAGAGATTTCGACAATATATTCTGCGATGGCTGAAACATCTCCCTTCAACTGACTGTCAATTATAACCGCATTAATATTTAATCCCATTGATTTCCTTTTTGCCGCTTCAAGAGCCACTCTGTTTGACCCGACAAGCAAACTGAATGTTTTACGAAATGCAGGATCATCCTTTTTCGGAGTTTCAGGTCTCAGGCCTTCAGTTCCTTCTTTTAAATATTTTAGGATACATTGAGGAACAGCTTCTGTCAATCCGTATGATGAAAGGATATCCATTGCCTGTTTAAAGGTCGTGGTATCAGGCACAGTAGGACCAGAAGCTATTACATCAAGAGGATCGCCTGGTACATCGGATAGTATAAGATTCACCAGGGTGGCCGGGTAGACAACCCTTGCCAGATGACCTCCCTTGACGACCGACAGGTGTTTGCGCACAGCATTTATTTCGCGGATACCCGCCCCGCTATTTATCATAAGATCATTGACTTTTGCTATAGCTTTCAAAGAGCATGTTTCAGGGATATCATGCATAAGAGAAGATCCTCCGCCTGATAACAGGCAGATTACAAGATCGTTCCTGTAAGCCTTTTCAGCAATTCGCAGAATTTCTCTTGTTGCATTTAACCCGTTTGAGTCAGGAACAGGATGACCTGCTTCAGTAACATCAATATATTTCAGTTTGAAGGAATGGCCATATTTTACTACAATATGACCTTCGGAAATCCGTTCAGCAAGTATTTTTTCTATCTCAGAACCCATCATTGCACTTGCTTTTCCGGCACCTATAACATAGATATGCCCAAATTTTTCCAGCCGGAACGTCTGATCGCCGATTTTCAGACAAGTATCTTTCAAAGACAATTCTCTGCTTATTAATCTGTCGGGTAATACAGATTCAACGCCAGCTCTGAAGATCTGTTCAGCTATCGATCTGTAATTCATATAATGCCTTCAAAAGGAAATATTAAACAATAACCAGCCTTTCATAATACTATCAATGATGTGATCCAAACACATCCGAACACAACAATTCCCATCACAATAGTTGAAGAAGAATAAATTTTTAAAGTAGTCGCCGGATCAATATCAGAAAATTTTGAAACAACCCAGAAGTAAGAATCATTAGCATGGGAGACGATCATTGAGCCTGCACCCATTGACAGCATCGTAAGCAATTTACCCCATTCTGAATCCAGACCAAGAACTGATAACATGGGTGCAACAAAAGACGCTGTGGTAATAATTGCCACTGTAGACGAACCCTGGGCAGTCTTCATGATGGCTGATATCAGAAAAGGTACCACAATACCAAGGTTAGTGACTGACAGCATCTTACCCATTGCTTCTCCGGTTCCTGTAGCCTTTATTACCATACCAAACATCCCGCCGGCAGCAGTTACAATGAGTATTGGTCCGGCTTTTTCGAGAGCCTCCTCAAACACGGAATTCATTGATTTAATCGTTTTATCCTTAATTAGAAACAGAGCCAGAACAGCACCTATTGCTAAAGCAAATATTGGTTCACCGGGGAAAAAGAATATTTTTGAAACCAGAGACTGTCCTCCATTGTCAGCCAGATTAAGCATTGATTTAATTGTAATCAGTAACAACGGAACGACGATAGGAAGAAACGAAAGGAAAGCTGATGGGAGCTTATTCTGATCTTTAAGGATATCTGATTCTATATCTTTCGCAGGCATATACCCTTTTCCTGCTGATATTCTTCTGCTCCAGAAAAATGAAGCAATAGCTCCCGGGACTCGCAAAGAGTATCCCGATCAATATCAGGTATCCGATATTTACATTTATCATACCTGCAGCCGCCAGAGCACCCGGATGGGGAGGAATAAGACAATGAACGGAATAAAGAGAGGTTGCCAGTACCGTTGCCATAAACGGCATGACGATTTTCGATTTTGAGCTAAATGATTTCGCCAGCCCGCTTAAGATAATGAATCCGGAATCACAGAATATTGGTAATCCTGTAAGAAAGCCGGTTATAGCCAGTGCAGAAGCGCTCCTGCTTTCTCCTGTCTTTGATAGAATATACTTTGCAATGCTGATAGTTCCTCCGGTTTTATCAAGTGTTATACCAATTATTGCCCCGAGTATAATCAGGAAACCGATAGATGCCATCGTATTTCCGAATCCTTCTTTTATGGTTTTCACAATTATGCCTGCAGGCAGGGTGGTAAATGCCAGAAAAAGTGAGACAAGGAAAAGGGCAATAAATGCTTTTAATTTAAACTTTGAAGTGAGAATTACTATGGCTATAATACTGATAACTACAAGAGTTGATGTTAATATAATATTCATGGGTCAGCTTTTACAAAGGAAATAAAGGCAATTAATAAGGGCATATCTTGTTTGAGATGCTAAGATAATTATTAGGAAAGATAAAAGATAAAAGATAAAAGTCAAAAGACAAAAGTCACTGACTTTACAACCTTTGCATTTAAACCTAATTTAAATACATTTGTATAAAAGAAAAAAGTTATGGCACGATTTACAAGAACTGACGTGATTCTTAAGATGCGGGAACCAGGAATCGTTCCTATATTTTACCATAAAGATCCGGGAATATGCAGGAATGTAATAAAGGCTTGTTATGAGGGAGGAATAAAAGTTTTTGAATTTACCAACCGTGGTGAATATGCCCATGATTTATTCAGTGATCTTAATAAATGGGCTGAAAAAGAAGTACCTGGCCTTGTAATGGGTGCCGGGTCAATAGTTGATGCCGGAACTGCTTCTCTATATATTCAGCTTGGAGCCAACTTCATTATTTCTCCGTTCTGAATCCTGAAATGGCAAAAGTATGCAACAGAAGAAAAATTCTTTGGATACCGGGTTGTGGAACAGTAACAGAAATCAATTATGCTGAAGAACTTGGTGCCGAGATTGTTAAAATATTCCCTGGTTCTTCAGTAGGAGGACCGGATTTTGTAAGGGCAATTAAAGGACCTTGTCCCTGGACAAGCATAATGCCTACCGGCGGCGTGGAACCAACTCTTGAAAATCTTACTGAATGGTTTAATGCAGGTGTGACATGTGTCGGAATTGGTTCAAATCTGATAACAAAAGATCATATCCTCAAGAAAAACTGGGCAGGTCTTACCAAAAGGGTCACGGCTGCAGTAAAAGTAGCAAGAATGTTCCATGTGATGAATTAAAATGTTGGAATCACGCCAGACAATCAGTTCATCTATGCTGTCATCAATTCCCGGGAGACCTGTATAATTCAATATTGGAAATAACCGGACATGCCTTCGATTTACTTATAGTTATCTTTATTTTGGATGTTTTTACTACAGGAAATTTTCGTATTATTTTATGCCCGATAGTAGTGCCTTCAATCAGTGGCTTCCAATCTACCGTTAATAAATGCTGAAACCTCAAATTCCTGAACCCTTTGTCCCAGTTTTATATATTCCTGAAGGATAATCCGGTTGACTTCCGTTTCAGTTCCAAGGTTAATACTGATATCGCCTGTTGTCTGAGATCATCTGTAGTCCAATAAGTTTCAGGATTTCCATCATTTACATTTGAAGCCTCATATCCTTTTCCCCTGAAAGAAGTGGCAATATACCTTCTTTCCCTTTTGCCAGATCATTTTCAAATTCTTTTTTCAGCAATTCCCTGAATCCAAGAAGTGATTTGACATCATTTTCATGCAGAAGGCCTCTTCTGTCAGGCGGAACATTCAGAATTAGATTACAATTCCGACCTACTAGATGAATAATAAAGTTCCATCAGGTTCTCAGGAGATCTGACCAAGCGAATCCTGATTCCGATGATAAAACCATCCCGGGCGTATTGAAACATCAACTTCAGCCGGCACCCAATAGTTACCATCTTCTTGACCTTCTCCAAGAATTTTGGCAAAATCGCCTCCCGGGTACATCTCATCTTTTTTAAGAAGACACCAGTTGGTCAGACTGCCCATTCCGTTTTCATTGCCAACCCACCTGACATCTGGTCCTGCATCGCTGAACATAACTGCCGATGGTTGCAACTCTCTGACAATTTTATGGGTATTTGGCCAGTCATAATAGGTTTTATTATCAATTTTTCTTGTCTCCCTTGCTCCTCCATAATATCCGTCTCCTCCATTGGCACCATCAAACCAGACTTCAAAAATATCACCATAGTCAGTAAGAAGCTCCGTAAGCTGGTTACGGTAATAAGTCAGGTATTCAGGAGTGCCATAAAATGAATTGTTCCTGTCCCATGGAGACAGATATACTCCAAGTTTCAGACCATATTCATCACAGGCTGAACGAAGTTCTTTCAATACATCGCCTTTGCCGTTTTTCCAGACAGAATTCTTTAACTGAATGATCAGTAAATTTTGACGGCCACAGGCAGAATCCATCATGATGTTTAGCTGTAATAATAATGCCTTTCATTCCTGCATCCCTTGCAACTCTTGCCCATTGCCGGCAATCGAGTTCGTAGGATTAAACACCGATTCCTTTTCATCGCCATAACCCCATTCCTTGCCGGTGAAAGTATTAACTGTAAAATGGACAAACATATAATATTCCATTTCATGCCAGGCAAGCTGCCTTTCGGAAGGAACCGGCCCAAAAGGTTCAGGGGGCTTAACCTGCGAAAAGGCTGAAACTGATATAAGAAATATAATCAAACTGATAACTCTTTTCATTTTTCAGACACATGTTTATTTAGATACTCTGTGCACCTTTCTATTTCTTCGCGGTGTAACTTTGTGAAAGTTCGTTAAAGTTACACAAAGCAACACAGAGGAGACACAGAGAAGCACAGAGAAAATCCATATTTAATATTTCATTGAGCAAAATCCTTAATTTTTATGTTTCTGAATTTTACAAGGGATCCATGCCCGAGAAATCCGATATGCCCTGTTTTATTCTTGAGGCCCGGATGGTTTTTATGATCCATGGTCCCATTGTCTCTCGGACCGGAGATATCGCCGTCAACGATTGTAGTTCCATTCAAGAACTATCTTAATCCTGGTCCCCTTAGCTGTCACCTCTTCATAGTTCCACTCCCCTACCGGCTTCAGGAATCCTCTTCTGGAAGGAATCACCCCATATACCGACCCATGATACTGATAAGGTTGAAGATTTGCATATTCAGGTGAAGAGTCATCAAGGATCTGCAATTCCATGCCAACATAGGCCGCATCTCCTGAAAGTGGTGCTCTTATACCCAAACCATTATTAGCTGCAGGAGTAAGTTGGAATTCAAACCTGATAATAAAATCGGAATACTCTTTTGTTGTATAAAGATTCCCTATGTTCCCTTTTGATGGAATAGTGACGAGCAGTCCGTTGTCCACTCCATATGCAATTGTATCGCCTTCCCATCCATCGAGGTTTTTTCCATTAAATAGTGATACGAAACCTTTCTGTGTTTTAAGCTTTCCTATTTCTGTTTTCAATTCAGTTTTACGAGCTTCATTCAATGCAAAGGGCATGATCTTCCTTAAAAGCAACAACTTTTCTTCATCAGCAAGATCAGAGGTTTTTATATGCCTGATATATGCCTCGAATGCCGGGCCTTCAAATGTTTTATTTCCGGAGGCACAAATTTCATATAGAGCTGTGGCAGGAGAATAGCCTTTCCAGTCAGAAATAATCTTAAAACATACAGCACGAATATCAGCATTACCATTTTCAAATTCCTTACTGACAGTCTTAAGTGTTGCATCAGGATCACTTTTGCCTGTCAGCAGAACCTGTTTCATAAAAAAGTCCTTTACCTCACTCTCAGTTTGTATCGAAGCATATCTGATACAAATTCTTTCCCATATCGATTTTTCATTTTCTTCATTTTTCATTGATAAAAACCGGGAAAGACTTTCAATCGCAAATCTGGGACTTGCATCATCGTCTTTTCCTTCAGGAACAACCTGTTCGCATACCTGAGTTATTCCCTTTTCTCCGAGTGCCAGAAGATCTATCATCATCTTATTGACAAGCATTGTATCATTGTTTGGAAGATGTGAAAGGAGATCCTTAACTTTTGTTACGATAGTCCCGTTATCCTGTGGAAAAGCAGAAAATGAGGCCATTATGCAGGAGATACTTATGAGAACTATTTTAAGTGTTTTCATTTTTTCAATATTTCATTCTGTTATGCAAGTTGCAAGTTTTAGGTGCAAAAAACAAATGTAAAAAGCTCTGCTTTTAATAAACCATTTTGCAACTATCAGCTCAGGACTTGAATGACAAAGGGCGACTGCCGGAAAAAGAGAACCCCCTTAGCGTTTTTTTTGAAGTTTGTAGACCGACTAACCTCACACCAGAAGGGGGATAAAATGTTCCGGAGAATTTGGGAAAATGGGGAAAGGGGAACTCCAGAACAGTTGAAAATCAAACCTAAATCATATTTACCTATCCTATTCTTTTTTATTCATTAATAATTTAAGACTATCTATCATGCTTTCATTCAATCTTGGTATCATATCTCCCATTTTGAATCATCCTCGGTATAAAACCAGCAACCATACAAGCATCTTTAATTGGCCGTAAGCCATAAACTGTATTTGCCGAAAAAATCTTTGTTTAATTGATACAAGGCTTGTAAGTCTTTAAAATTTAATATCCCCATATATACATCAACAGATCATTCAAAATCACCCTTAAAATTAATGCGATCTTCGGTAAATAAATACTAATCCAAAGGGTTTTGTACGAACAGGCGGATTTAATGTATATACATTGAATCTGATTGGATGAACCATGAACTTATTCTAACTGCAAATTAAATGATGACCTGAAAGGGGAATAATGGTCAGGATTCAGGAGCAAGAGATATAAAAAAAACAGGCTGGAAACCTGTCTTTTTTTTATTTAAGTTAATAATCTGGTTATGGCCTGTCTTCTATCTTTTAAGGCTGTAAACAGAAACTGATAAAAGGTAAATCATGCAAATAATTAATATTGACATTCCGAACGCGACATTGCTAAGATCGCTTATCCAGCCAATTAGCAAAGGTATCACTGCGCCACCGGATATTGCCATCATCATCAGACCTGAAATTTCATTTTTACGTGCAGGGTATTTTTCAACTGCAATTGAAAATACAAGTGGCCAGATGTTAGCAATGGCCAGTCCTATAAGGAAAACCAGTACCCAGGCAACAGCAGCTGAATGTACAAGGAGTATTGCAATCAGACATAATATACCGAGAACAGATGTCCATAAAAATAAACTGCGGGAAGAAATTTTTGTAAGTATGGCTGCCCCTAAAAAGGTTCCTATCATACGACCTAAGAAATAAACGCTTCTTCCCGATTCAGCAGCAGTGGAATCTATCCCAAACTGTTTTACGAGGAAGTGACCTGAATTTGAGTTAAATCCGACATCAACTCCCACAACGAGGAAGATAGAGATAACCATCATCAAAACAAATCCGGTTCCGAGCAGTTTAAATGAAGATGCAAAAGTTGCTTTTAGTTCTTCCTGTTTAGTTTCATCAATCTTAACTGAGCCAAGCCAGATTACAGATAGTATTGAAACTATTCCGAAAGCAAGGAACAGTAGTTTCCAGTCCCCGAACCGGGCTGCCAGAATTGCAGCAAGAGGAGCTCCGATCATCGATCCGACCGCTTTTACACCCTGGGAAAAACTGAGATAACTCGCAGCTCTGTTTGAGGGTACAACATCAACTAACAGTGGGTTTGCTGAAACCTGGACAATCGTATTTCCTATTCCCAGAAGAGCAAAACCGACAAGGACCATGGAAAAAGAATATAAAAAGAACGGGATGAGTAATCCTAATGCGGTAACGCCCATCCCAATATTAAGCATAAACTTTTTCCCAAGACGAGACTGCATTACTCCCACGGGTACTGACAGTAAAAAAAACCAGAGAAAAGTAGCGGAAGGGATCAGCTGGGAAATTGTTGCACTAAGGTTCATGTCTTTACTCACCCGATCAACTCCGATACCAACGAGGTCAACAAAACTCATGACAAAAAATGCCATAAGCACGGGTAGTATTTTGTTGATGTTCACTTTTTCTGTATTCATATTTTTCAGATTAGGGGTTGCGGTTTTACATTAACGGAAGTGCGTGCTGAACGGATTTCCAGAAATCATCATCAAGCAGATATGCACTTCCAAGAAGAGCAGCGTCTTCTTTCAGTTTCGAAAGAGCCACCTCACAAAAACAATTCTCTTTTCTTAATCTGTTTTCAAATACCTCACCAAAGAGGTTATATGCATGGGATATATTTCCACCAATAACTAAAATTTCTGCCCTGAACTTTTTAAGCCATGGCGCCAGGAACAATCCGGCGTTATCTCCGAAATCTGTAAACAGATCTGTCACCACTTTATCGTTATCTGCCAGGGCAGCGAGCTCTTTTACCCCATTCAACTCATTGCCGGTAAGCTTCTTGTACCTGGAAAGCAGTCCTCTGGTCGAAAAATAATCATCTGCAATTCCATCTATATAAGGAAGATGATAAATACACCCTAATTTAGGTACCTCAGGACCGTCAACGATTGGAATACGGTCACTGATAAATGCCGATCCGAATCCGGTACCAAAAGTAATTGATAGTGAACGCCTGAACTTTGAAGCACTGCCTGTCCAGGCTTCTCCAACAGCAAAAGAGGAGGCGTCATTCATAAATCTGATAAGGAACCCGTCGTTTGTTCCAAGATTTTCCGATATAGACTCCAGAATATTCAGCCCATACAGATTTTCATATTTTGACACACCGCGGATATAACAAATACCCTTTACATAATCAAATGGCCCAGGCATCGCAAATCCAATTCCTTTGACATTTTTAAGTGGAACTTTATTTAAAGCAGACGACAAAGCCTCGGTCCACGTACCAAGTATCACTTTTGCCGATGCCTGATTATCTACCGATCTTTCAGCAAGTGTATCCCTTAATATCTTTCCCGATACCAGATCAACAGCAGCGCAAGTTATGTGACTTCCACCTATATCAGTGCCTATGGCGATGTTTTTATTCATAAAAATTAATTAAAATTATTCCTTTACAAAACTATTGATAAAACTGCCGATGAAAATATCTTAATTTTGTTATCAATGCAAAATATATTGCTGCAATATTAAAATCTTAAGAAAAACAGACTGATTTTAAGTGCATTCACACTATTAATAGTAAATTATTAAAAGGGATCAGGGCAATTTACTGCTCAGTTAATATATTCTTTACCAACTTGTTCTGTTTTAAATAATGTAGGAAAACTAATTAACTGATTTTTCTCATGCAAAAATTGTTTTATTTTAGTAAATTCGGATTGATGTTTTGTCATAATGCCGGGAGATTCCTTACTTCGTATCGCTCCATCTGGATTGACAGTTTAAATGTGAGAAGAATGAAAGCAGAGTTGATTTGTTTTGATGTTTTGCCTTTAGTTCTCAAACAGACCAAAAATCAAGAATGTCATTCCCGAAAGTGAAAGGAATCTTCTTTGCGTTTTATTTTAACAGCCAATAAGTAATTATTAAAAATATATCGTATGTCAAAAATAACTAAAGAAGATGCACTGCTCTATCACAGCAGGGGACGTCATGGTAAAGTAGAGGTAATTCCGACAAAACCCTTACAGCACTCAGTTCGATCTTAGTCTGGCATATACCCCGGGCGTTGCTTATCCTTGTCTTGAAATAGAAAAGAGACCCTGAAGATGTTTACAATTATACTGCTAAAGGGAATCTTGTTGCCGTCATATCAAATGGTACTGCTGTCCTCGGGCTTGGAGACATAGGTGCTATGGCCGGTAAGCCTGTAATGGAGGGGAAAGGACTTCTGTTCAAGGTATTTGCCGATGTTGATGTTTTCGATATTGAGGTCAATGAAAAAGATCCGGTAAAATTAATTGAGTTTTGCAGGCAGATTGCTCCTACATTCGGTGGAATAAACCTTGAAGATATTAAGTCTCCTGAATGTTTCGAGGTTGAAACAGAATTAAAAAAGCTGCTTGATATCCCAGTGTTTCATGATGATCAGCATGGAACTGCAATTATCTCAGGAGCTGGCTTGCTCAATTCTCTGGAAATAACAGGCAGAAAGATTGAGGATTTGAAGATGGTGGTTTGTGGAGCTGGTGCAGCAGCTATTTCATGCTCCAGGTTATATGTTTCCCTTGGTGTTAGGAAGGAAAATATTGTGATGTGCGACTCGAAAGGTGTTATTAATAAAAAAAGGAAAGATCTCAACATATATAAACAGGAATTCATTACCGGCAGGGATCTGGACTCTCTGGAACAGGCACTTAAAGGCGCAGATCTGTTTCTAGGCCTGTCTACTGCATGTATTATGACTAAAGAGATGCTGGCATCCATGGCTGATAATCCAATCATTTTTGCTATGGCAAATCCTAATCCTGAAATCTCTTTCGAAGATGCTATGGCAACAAGAGATGATATGATATTTGCTACAGGGAGATCAGATTATCCAAATCAGATTAATAATGTTCTGGGGTTTCCTTTCATATTCAGGGGAGCTTTGGACGTCAGAGCCTCTACAATCAATGAAGAGATGAAACTTGCTGCTTCAAAAGCACTGGCTGCACTTGCTAAAGAACCGGTACCTGATTCTGTTTTAAAAGCCTATAATATCGAAAAACTTAGTTTTGGGAAAGAATATATTATTCCAAAACCGGTTGACCCAAGATTAATATCGTGTGTCGCTCCGGCAGTAGCTAAAGCAGCTATGGATAGTGGAGTAGCTAAATACCCCATTTCTGATTGGGATGCTTATAAGAAAAGTCTCGACAGAAGAATCAGTGAGCACATACAAACAGTGGGTAAGTGTTTTGGGGTATAAAATGGAAAGTTGCATAAAGAGCTGAGACATATGGCACCAACTCTCTAAAACAAGAGTTGATGGGTGATAATTAAATAATTAAATTTATTTTCTTTCTTTCTGCTATTTGCTTTGCAACTTTCTTTTCATATAAAGAAATAATCGTATCAGCTATATCCTGTATTGCAAAAGAGTTTCGGTTTAATGTAGCATCAAACAGATGATCAATGTTCATGGTCTTTTTATCGAGGAATGAACGTATCAGATTAAATCTTTTTTCATCTGTATCTACCACGTATGTTTCAGCAGCTTCAATATTCATATTTTTCTTCTTCATCACATTATCAACTCTCCAGTAAAACGGCGCAACCAGCCTGATATGAAGTGCATCAGTTATCTCGTGCGCAAGAGCAGCACCTCCCCTGCCGACCAGAATGAGAAAACCCTCTTTACACATGGATAATACAACATCTTTAATAGCCTTTTTTACTCTCAGATCGGTAACAAAACCGCCTGAAAAAGCCATTATCATTTCAGAAAGATTTGATAATTCAAAGCCTTTATAGAAATTTTCAACACGCTGAGTATCTGTATTTAACTCTTTTGCAATTGCATATATAATATCTTTATCGACCCATTTCCATTTTGTTGTGCCATATTTACGGTTAAGCTCATCTGCCAGAATAGCAGCTACCTGTCTGGCATCGCATCCTGTCAGACGCGAAATGGTAATAACCGGACCATCATCTACAGGAGATTTTTTAAGTATTGACTCTCTGTAGCGGCCATCAAAATAATCAAAAAACTTTTCCATCTCACTTGTCTCCTTTAAGGGTTAGTTTCATTGAAGATGCTTGAATACAGAGAGTATATATATGTTTGTATTTTAACTACTTATCCCGTATAATCAACGGATGAGATTTGTCAGAACCAAGAGAAGTTCATGAACAGTTAGTGACCTATAATTTATAAAAAATAACTGAAATGATAAAATTTTTTATTACGATATTCCAGTTGACTGTTTAATAGATAAATTTGTAAGGCAATAATTAATTGAAGTTCAGCCTGGTCTGATTTTTGATGAACAAAGGATTAACTACCTGTTAATGAAGACATTTATCATAAAAATATTCGTTATTTTGTTTGCAACCGGTTTTTTAGCGGATTGTAAAAGAAATATTGCGATTAACAAAAAACAGGAAATACTATTCCAGGTTGATTATGTGAATTATGCATCGGGGTACATACATTATGGTTTCATTGTCGACAATGAAGGAAAGATCATGACCTATAATGATCCTCTTAAATGGAATTTTCCCGATAAAGAATTTAACATTAGCGAAAGTCAGGTTCGTGATAATCTTGGAAATTGCCTCAATTCAGGAATTAAAATTCCGCCGGAAGAGCTTAAAAAATATTCCAGTTATATAAAAAACATATCTTCAAGTAAAGTCACAGCTCTTAAGAACGTTTCATCAGATGCAGGATCGCTGGAATATATATGCTACCAGTTCCTCGAGAATACCGGAACCTATAAAGGATGCATGATAAAAATGGAAGGTGATTTTACCTGTGAAAACCTTAATTTTTTTTCAAAAAAGGTTACCACATGGCTGAAAAACATTAATGACTGATGAAAAGAAGTAATCTGACCCCGGTTATTATTATTCTTTCCAGTTTCTTCTCAACTATCTTAAATCGAATCGATTTTTGATATGTGAAATTATTATTATATCTTTACTTAATACAAAACAATCATCTCGCTAACAATTTTAAATAATTCATCATGATCACAAACATTTTTTCCAGACCAGAATTATTCTGGTTCATTCTTGGTCTGGGTCTGTTTTCTTCTCGAATTAGTGATTCCCGGATTAATTATTTTTTTTTTTGGTCTTGGCGCCTGGGTTACTGCCCTGGTATGCCTGATTGGACATCCTGGTATCAACCATGCAGATAATAATTTTTGCCTTAACATCAATTATTCTCGCTTATGGCACTAAGAAGAGTTATTCAGAAAAAATTTTTAATAGCAAAAGAACCCAATCTGATGATGTAGAAGATGAGTTTACAGGAAAAGAGGCATGGCCACAATCGATTTTGGAGGTATTAAGAAAGGGAAAGTCGAGTTTAAAGGAACTACATGGACTGCTGAATCCGAATCGGAAATTAAAGAAGGACAGAGAGTTATAATAATTGAAAAAGATAGTTTTAAATTAATAGTTGAACCTAAAAAATAATTAAAATGGAAGGATCAAGTACAACTTTTATTCTGATCGGTGTAATCTTTTTAGGATTTATCCTGATTGCATCAATGATTAAAATTGTTCCTCAGAGAACTGCAATTATCGTTGAAAGACTGGGAAAGTACAGAGCAACCTATACAGCCGGTTTCCAGTTACTCATTCCTTTTTTCGATAAAGTTAGGTACAGGCACACCCTTAAAGAACAGGCAATTGATGTCGCACCACAGATATGTATTACACGTGATAATATTGCCGTCGAGGTTGATGGAATCCTGTATCTTCAGGTACTTGATCCTCAAAAAGCTTCTTATGGCATTGATAATTACAGATTTGCATCTATACAGATTGCCCAGACAACCATGAGAAGTGTAATCGGGAAGCTGGAACTTGACAAAACATTTGAAGAACGTGAAACAATTAATGTCACAATAGTTGAAGCTGTCGACAAAGCAAGCGAACCCTGGGGTGTAAAGGTAACCCGGTATGAAGTAAAAAATATTTCTCCTCCTCAGAGCATTAAAGGATGCGATGGAAAAACAGATGAGGGCTGAAAGGGAGAAAAGAGCTATTATCGCGGAATCGGAAGGAACAAAACAGGCAAAAATAAATAATGCTGAAGGAGACAAACAGGAGTTTATCAAGAAATCAGAAGGGTGAAATACAGAAACGCATAAATGAAGCAGCAGGCCGTGCTTCTGAAATTGAGCAGCTTGCAAAAGCAACCTCCAATGGTTTAAGAGCTATATCATCTGCTATATCTGAAGAAAATGGATTAAATGCTGTCAACCTGAGGATCGCTGAACAATATCTTTTGGCATTCGGAAATATTGCAAAAACTAATAATACATTAATAATTCCGTCAAATCTTACTGATATTGCAGGCGTAATTGCAACTGCCACTTCAGTATTCAATGAGACGAAGGATAAAAAGAAATAATTTTAGAAAAATAGTGCAGAAATATGCAGGGACATGGTCTGCGAACACTGTCCCTACATAATATGTTCGGTTCTTTTATTATCTCATTCTGAAGGTCTTCGCCAAGATCATTAAAATAATCGCTGTAACCTGCTACCCGAACGATAAGGTCCCTGTACCATTCAGGATGCCGCTGTGCATCCTTAAGAGTTTCTGCATTAACTACATTAAACTGAATATGATGGCCATCGAGACTGAAATAACTGCGAATTAATGCGGTAAGCTTTTCATAACTATCCTCATCCTCAAAAAATGAGGGAGAGAATTTCTGATTCAAAAGGGTCCCACCTGTCCGAAGATGGTCTATCCTGGATGCTGATTTAATTACTGATGTCGGTCCATTATGATCTACACCCTGAAAAGGTGAAATACCTTCAGAAAGAGGAAGATAAGCATTCCGTCCATCCGGTGTAGCTCCTGTAACACTTCCCAAAATAGACATGTGACGTGGTGGGCAGCATATTAATTCGATGTACTCCCTCCTCTCGTGTTCGGCCGGCCATTAATTGCATCATAATAAAATCTCAAAGACAGTAACTGCCTGCTGATCAGCATAATCATCATCATTTCCATACTTAGGAGTGTTATAGATCAGATCGTACTGAATCTGTTCATATCCTTTGAAATCAGCTTCGATCGCAATATTCAATTCTTCCCAGCTAAAAATCTTATTATCATAAATATTATACCTGATTGAAGTCAGCATATCAGTTATACTTCCAAGTCCGACACCCTGTATATACGAAGTGTTATATCTTGCTGCCGCCACTATTATAATCTTTGCCGTTTGAAATACAATCCTCAACAAGCAGTGATAAAAATGGTACCGGCAACCAGCTGGCAAATGTCTGTTCAATAACATTATTCCCTCTGATCTTTATATCAGCAAAATAATTCACCTGCATTTTAAATGCGCTGATAAGATCCTCAAAATTTTTATATTCATGTGAATAACCTGTTTCAATACCAACAAGCTTATTCGTCAGCCTGTCAAATCCGTTATTTAGAGTCATTTCGAGGATTTTTGGAAGATTAAAGTAGCCGGTAAGCCAATATGCTTCCGTTCCAAAAGCTCCTGTTTCAACACATCCTGATGCTCCACCGTTGCGGGCATCAGTTAAATTCTTTCCTTGTCTGAGCAACTCCTGGATTATAGCCTCGGTATTAAAACACGATGGTTGCCCGAACCCGGTTTTGATTATATCAAGAGCCTTATAGATATACCTGTCAGGACTTTTTTTGGATATCTGCACCATTGAACTTGGCTGAAGTATACGCATCTCTTTTATGACATCAAGAAGAATATATGACATTTCATTCACAGCATCGGTACCATCAGGTTTTACACCCCCGAGATTAATCAGACAAAAATCGGTATACGTATTACTTTCACTTGCTGTTACTCCCATCTTCGGAGGTGAAGGATGATTATTGAATTTTACCCAGAAACATCCAAGAAGATCATACAGTTCGTCATGTTTAAGTGTGCCCGACTCCATCTCTTTTTTATACACAGGAAAAAGATGCTGATCGAGCCTTCCAGGATTAAAAGAGTCCCATGGATTAAGTTCCGTTATAACACCCAAATGTATGAACCAGTAATGCTGAAGCATTTCATGAACTGTTTCCGGTGCATATGCCGGAACCTTACGGCATATTTTTGCCATCTTTATCAGCTCCTTCCTCCTTTCCGGGTCTTTTTCGATGATGGCAATCTTTTCAAGTTCATCAGCATGACGGTTAGAATACATAATTATTGCATCGCATGCGATATCCATCGCCTTGAGCTCTTCATGCTTTTCAAAAGCATTTTTATCTGTGAAAAAATCCAAAGAATCAATTGCTTCTTTTATTTCATTTTTTACATGCCAGAAATCCTGTTTGTGAACATCTTGTATCCCAGCACAGTATGGCCAGGGGCCCGTTGTTCCTGGAATTCAGTAAACACACCTGCCTTATAAGCATTAAGCCATTCGGTGTCATCATGGACATTATCCTGTCACGGTTGCTTTTTCCATTCCAGAACGGAATAATTTCTTTTTCATAAATCTTTTTCACCTCATCATCCACTCTGAAAAACACCTTCTCTCTCGAATCAAGTATCTCAAGATCTTTCAGTGAATGAAGACTTATCTCCGGATAGGTAGGGGTCTCCTTTGGTGCCGGCCCTCTCTCTCCCACAATAAGCTCACCATCATTGATGCATATCTTTTTATTTTTAAGAATAAATTCAAGAGCTCTAGCTCTTTTTACCGGTGCAGATAATTCACGTGCATCATCGCTTTTGTAAAACTGAGTTACAAGCAATGCTCTTTCGGCACTTATCTTTTCGACTGCATTCAAACTCTGATCGCGTAATTTTTTAACCCTTGGTGAAATTTCCATAATTGTAAATATGATTTTATAAAAAGAACTTTATGATTTCGAAGGTGTAGGAACGTTGCATGCAACGTTCCTACACCTTTTTCATCCTCCAATTTTGACTTTGACCCCCGTTTCCATGAAAAATTGCTTTATCTCCTGCATTTTTAACCTGTCAGGTGGTTCAATATTGCTCATCCTGTAAGGAATATTGAATTTTTTATATTTGGAAGTTCCTATTTTATGAAAAGGAAGGAGATTGATCATTTTCAAAGAGCCGGTTTTTGAAGAATCTATGAAAACCTTCAATCGCTCCAGGTGATCTGTATCATCATTGAAACCGGGGATTACCGGAATTCTTAACATCATGTCATTGCCGCTTTTGAGCAAAAGCCGGTAATTATCAAGAATAGAGTTATTTGAAACACCCGTCGATTCAATATGTTTTGTCTCATCCAAATGTTTTATATCAAAAAGAAAAAGATCGGTGAATGGAATCACCGATTTATAATTCTCCGCTGAAGAGTATCCTGATGTATCGATTGCTGTATGATATCCATTTTCTTTACAAGCTTTTAATGCTTCAAGCAGAAAATCAAACTGAAGCATAGGTTCCCCGCCGGAAAATGTAACGCCTCCTCTTGACTGATTCATGAAAATTTTTTCTTTGCCAAGTATTTCCAGAATTGATTCAGCTGTATAATATTTACCTGCCTCCTCATTATTTCTGAATTCTCTGTCTCCTACTTTGTTAGTCTGTATCACTGTCTCAGGAAAAGGAGAAATCCCTTCAGGATTGTGGCACCATTTACAACTAAGAGGACATCCTTTAAGGAAAAAAGTTACCCTTATGCCTGGACCATCATGGATCGAATATCGTTTAACGCTGAAAATCAGCCCTTTCATAATAAAGACTTAAAATAAAATTGGATATATTGATAAATAAACAGGGAATCTGTTATATGAACAGAATAACAGATTTTTCAGGAGCAATAGAACATCAGACAACAATACAGCCTTCTGCCAAGGCGTTGCATCATGAAACGATATCTCAGTTTTTCTATCATCTGTAATTCTGATATGGGTGCAAGTTAAATATTTTTAGTGGTTAAAAAAACAACAATAAAAGAAGAATTCTCACTAAAAACTGATTTCATAAATGACAATAAATACTGAATTAACTCCGGCATCTTTAATAATCTTTTAACCAGCACTTTAATCCTAAATTCAGCAATTTCTAATAACTATCCTTCCGATATTAGAATTTTTAGATTTTTTCACTAAGAATGTCTTGGATCCCTAAATTTTTTTGTTACAATTTCTTGTTGTAAATCTTTGTATATCTGATATATAATAAATTTTAACATATGATTAACAAATCATTAACAAAAAACTATGCAACATTTTTGGCTGCCAAACGTCTATACATTGAATAGCAACTGAATTTAAAACGAATAATTTAACGATAATTATAATTTCTCTACAATCGCCGTTCGGCGACTTCAACGATCAGGTTTAGGTTACAAC
>CAVVGP010000148.1:0-9425 GCA_963747625.1 uncultured Bacteroidales bacterium
ACCCAACAGCACAAACTGTTATTCGGCATTTGTTTTAACTTCCGTTCTTTAAATATATTTCAAGAGAACTTTCACTGAAAAGTGTCTTTGAAAATAGCGCGCCTTTTATTTCAGGAGCTTTTACCCCTGCTTTAAAATAATCGTTCCCGGTGAAGATCCTGGCCTCATCCCATAATCCTGTTGAAATAAAATGATTAAGTACTTCTGCCCCACCCTCAATAAATAAAGATTGAATTCCGAAAGAAAATAAGTAATCGGATATCTGAACTGAAGAAGGCATATCCTCCTTAAGTATGACTGATATTGCATCAGGAATATCCGCTTTTGCATTATAGGTAAATACTACTCTCCCGGCATCCTTTCTGATTACCGATGATACTTTACTAAAAGACCCTGAACCACTCAGGATTAATTTCAATGGATCCGGACCCTGCCAATCACGCACATTAAGCATCGGAGCATCTTTTCTCACTGTGCCTGCTCCAACCAGAATTGCCTGTTCAGAGGCCCTCCATTTGTGAACGAGTGCTCTTTCAGGTTTGCCTGTTATCCAGGTTGGCCCGGGACTGAGAGTTTCTGATCTTATTATATCCAGGTATCCGTCAGCACTTTGCGCCCATTTCAGTGTTATATAAGGTCTCTTTTTCTCGTGAAAAGTAAAAAACCTCCTGTTCACTCTTCTGCACTCCTCCTCAAGAATTCCGGTTTCAACTTCACATCCTGCTTCCCTGAGCTTTGTAACTCCCTTCCCACCGACTTTTTCACTTGTATCAATCGTACCAACAACTATCCTCGGTATTCCATTGGAAATAATAAAATCGGCACATGGAGGCGTCTTCCCAAAATGAGAACATGGTTCCAGGTTGACATAAAGAGTTGATAGTTTTAGCTTTGATTTGTCACGTACAGAATTGATAGCGATGACCTCTGCATGGGATTCCCCAGACCTCAGATGATACCCTTCTCCCAATATATCTCCATCATATACTATTACTGATCCGACCAGAGGATTAGGATAAGTCAGACCTTCAGCCTTTGAAGCAAGCTCTAGGCATCTTCGCATGAATTTAATATCCGTTGCTTCTGACATTTCAGTGAAAATACTAAATTTGACTTATGGGTGTTAAGATACAAACAATAAAAGATATCAGATTTTATCTTGCAAAGGAACTTAAAGGAATTTATAAAGAGCCTGAAATAAAAGTCCTTGCTGATATCCTTATTAAGACTGTAACAGGAATAACGAAGTTGCATCATCTTTATGATAATGATTATGCAGTTACGGATGAAGAAGGCGGAAAAATCACAGCGATGACTGAAGAGCTTAAAACCGGGAAACCTGTTCAATATATTATAGGTGAAACTACCTTTTATAACTGCAAAATTAAGGTAAATAGTTCTACTCTTATTCCACGTCCTGAAACAGAGGAGCTTGTGGGTCTTATAATAAAGGAAAACAAGGATTACAGGGGAAATATCATTGATTTTGGCACAGGATCAGGTTGCTATAGCTATTGCTCTTGCTGCAAACCTTCCCTCAGCGCATCTGACTGGTGTGGAGATTTCTGATGATGCAATCAGAATAGCCCGGGAAAATGCCGTTTTTAATAAAGTTGAAGGTCTCATTTATACAAAGGCGATATTTTCACTTTAAATCCCGATACGATAAGCAAAGCAGGTATTATTGTAAGTAACCCTCCTTATATAAGGAATTCTGAAAAACCATTAATGGCAGGGAATGTACTTGATTTTGAACCTCATCTGGCCTTGTTTGTACCTGATTCCGATCCTCTTGATATATTATAATGCCATTCTTAGGCTGGCTGATAAAGTTCTTTTACCGGGCGGCTGTTTGTATTTTGAAATAAATGAAGCGATGGGTGACTATTGATTCAGTTGCTTAAATCATTATAAATATTCCGGAATAGAAATAATATTAATGACATTAATAATAAGGAAAGAATAATAAAAGGAAGAAAAAATGTCTGAGAAAGAATTGTTCAAAATCGCACTTGAATAAGGCAATGGCTCAATGCTCCCGAAAGAGAATTCTGTCGCGATGATATCCGGCAGCAAATTGTCGTTATGGGGCATTGAAAATGATGATGCTGAGAAGATCATTGAAATTCTAATTAAGGAAAACTTTATAAATGAAGCGAGATTTGCGGCAGCATTTGTAAGAGATAAATTTAAATACAATAAATGGGGAAAAATAAAGATCGCATGCCCATCTCAGATCCAAGAAACTTCCTCCTGATATTATAAGGACGGCTCTTGATTCAATTGATAGTGAGCAATATAATAAAACACTGCATGACCTTATTGAAAGTCACAGAAGGACGGTTAAAGCTAAAAATCAATATAATCTGAAAGCAAAATTGCTTCGCTTCGGGTTATCCAAAGGATTCGAGAGTAGCTTATTATATGAAATTCTGGATGATCCGGAGTCATAAAAGAAAAAACAGGAAACTCAAAGCTAAAATTCAGTTATTTAACTCCTTGTGAACTTTATGATTAACAGAGGTCAGTTAAAGATTCCAGATATAATATTTGCTATAAAAGGCCAGAAAGCAACAAGAAAAATTATGCCTGATCCGATACAATCAAAAATTATCAGTTTTTTTCCTGTGCCGGGATATTTAATGTAGAAAACTGAATATACTACTCTTAAAAGCAGCTGCACAGCAAAAAATAGAAAGATCCGCATTCCATAACGATTCCATTGCCAGGCCTCCTCAAATCTTCCTCTTACAATTAATGAAAAACTATGAGATAACCCACATGAGATACAGGGCTGGCCAGTAAGCTTTTCATGTATGCATGCAACGGGATAATTGTTCTTTTCAGGGGAAAAAATACCGGAGTATGCAAAGATCAGCAGTATTACTCCGGTAAAAAATATATTAATAATGATATAAGAATCTTTCCGGTTCCCTGACATGATGTTATGTTCAGTTCTATTTTTTCTTCCTGACAATAACATGTTTCTGAGTACTATCATGTTTCTGAACCGTATCCTGCTTCTGTGTGCTTACTCCCTCGAGCTCTTCAAGCGTTTTCTCCTGATCTTTCTTATTGGGGTTGGTGTTTATTTCCACTTTTTCCCCGTTACTTTCGATCTTTATTGAGACATTGGCATTATCAAGATCATTCGAAACCTTATCCTGAACATCATTTATAATATTATGAATATGGTTAGGCCACCTGTCCGCCCCGTGGAAAATTCTCCCGGCAACAAATATCTGCGAAAATGAAATCATTGCAGCAATTACAGCAATGATTAATCCGGCAAGCGGCACTCCTCGCGGTGAATTGTCCCTTGAAGCCTGTGAAAGTCCTACTGATGCGAGTATTATAGCTATAATTCCCGGGATAATTGCTATTAGTCCAACGCAGGGAATAACGGCAAGCACAAACGTTATAATAGCTGTTATAAGAGCAGCAATTCCCAGATTTTGTCCCGAATTATGTTTTACCTCTTCCATGATATTAATTTATTTGTTATTATTCATTCCTGTCAGGATGTTTACCATATCCTGCTCTAAAGACGTCGCAGGATTTTCAATGATGCGTCCGGCTTCAATATTATTTTTATAGATTATAAATGTTGGAACCCGGTGAATATCCAGTTTTATATATTCTCCAACCGGTGATTGTTTCGCATCATCAACTCCAATGAAAGTCACATTAGATACAGGAAACTTCCATGCATCCAGGACCTTCATAAATCTGGGAACCTCTCTTCTGCTGTCGGGGCACCATGTTCCCATAACGACTTTTATGGTTATATCATCTTTATTAATATTAAGCAATTTTGCAATAGCTTCGTTATTAGGCTGATAATAATCAAACCCTGTAAGGTACCAGGTTGAATAGGGATAATGGGTCAATTGATCCGGTTTAAAATAACCGAGAAGCCAGGTTGTCTGATCAGCATAATTTATTTCCTGAGGAGCAGCTTCAGTGGCAACTGCCGCTTTTTTATCGGCCTCAGGGATGTTCACTGCCACTGGTTTTGTCGTTTTACAGCTAAGGAAGAAAACAGGAAGTAAAAAAGAAAAGAAAATATAGATTTTTCATTTACTCATCAGTTAATAGCCCACAAATTAACGGGATTTTTTTCAAATGCATAAAATTTATTAAAAGTAATATCTATGGAATCAATTTCAGAATATGGCATTCAGGCTTTTTTTACATGGTTCGTGTAATAGATAGAGATACCGATAGAAATTGCTGCCAGAAAAAGTAATGCCAGTACTCTGTAGATTATCTCTATCCTGGCCAGATCAACTATGAACAGGTATAAAGCTGAGCAAATCATTGTACCAAGAGCCATATATCTGTATTTTATATTTTTAAGCAAAAGGCTGATAATAAAATAAAGAAGTGCAGCCATTGTCCATGAGAATGTTACGAATTGCTTTGGAACAGCATGCAACAAAGCCAACAGCATCATTACAAAACCCTCGATACATATAAAGATTTCTGATCAGGTCCGTTTTGATCTGCAGGCGTGATCTTTTCCAGTTGACAATTCTTGCAGAAATAAGCGCAATCAGCACAAAAGAGAAATTTACAGAGTTAATGCTCCTGGAAGAAAATAAATAAACTATAAGTATTGTCAGAAACAGAATGCTGTTGATTACAATTATAAGTCTGTTCCTAAACCAGAGAGCCATTGAAACTACCAGCAGGCTCTGAATGGAAAGAAGCAAATAAACCCTTGGTAGCCCGAAAATTCCGTAAAGGGCAATGCTCATAGCCAAAAAACCATAAAGAGCATAGAACGCTGAGGCAAAATTCCAGTTGGATTTTGAGTGAAGTATGACAGAATAGAGGAGGCAACATATTGTAATCACACCGAACATGCCAATGTAATCATTAAAGAAATATCTTAAAACAATTAAAAGAAGCAGTATAGTAAATAGTATGCCGTTAATTACAGTCACACTTGTCAAAAAATCATCTGAATCTGAATCCTTTTTCCTGAATAATGAAACAACAGAAAAGCAGGCCCCCAGTCCCAGCATATATTTGACACCAATGTGCGGACCTGAAATCATTTGCATGGCATGACCTAAAAGTGGGTTCCCAAACAACCACATAATAAAAGCCAGGTATGAAAGAATAAGGGCCACAACCGTCAGCGTTTCCCATTTAAATCTGAAATAAAAATAAACTGTTCCTGCTGCTATTAATGTGACAATCGGTATAGTTAAATATGTTGTATCGGCAAGGATTGAAGTTGTCAGGGCGAAAAACACAGCAAGGGTAGCAGATGTCTGGGAACTGTTGCGGATAGACAAATATACCTGGATAGCGATAAGTATCAACAGGAATATGATTGAAACTGACCTCTGTGCGATCAGCGGTGACGCTGAAAAAAAATGTAATCTTACAGTAATATAATAAAGAAGCAGATGAGCATTTATCCTGAAAATAAAAGCCAGGTTCCCGTTAGATTTCTTTATATAATTTGCCAGAATAAATATTGCTGCAGAAGCAATATATCCAAACAGGAATGAGAAAAATCTCGATCCCGTATTCATCAAATACTGGGCCAGGAATGCAATACCGAAAAGCAGGACTATATTACCTAACCAGGCTAGTCCAAATTGTCCTATTTGCGATTCAAGCCCTTTCTCTTCCTCATCCGGAGTGTCTGTATTCAATAATTGATTAGCAGGTTGAACCGGTTCATCAGGTTGCAAATAGTCTCTTTTTTCATCAATGCTTATCGATGATTCCAGCCTGCTCAGCCGATACTCTATCGATCGCAGGCGCTTTAATATGCTATCAAACTCATTTTCCTGATTTGCCATGACAAATAATTATATTTTCAAAAAACCTGAATTAAACAGTTCAGAAAATTTAAACCATGGCCCCCGCGATAATTAATTCTCCTTTTTCACCATTCTACGGAAAGTTAATATCCGTGACATGGATGATAGTATCGCGGTTGGCAATAAAAGCCAGAAAAATACCAAATTATTATTCCTGCAAATAAATATGAAATAAAATGATATATATTAATATGTTCTCTTTATCATTTAGAACAATTCTAAACTAAATTAGGTTGATAAATTCCTGTCAAATCTTTATAGAGGGCACTTAATGATGAAAGAATCATGCTATATCATTAACAGGTTAACACTAAGCGAAAGTGTCAGATTATTCCCGTCATTGTAATATCTGGCTTTGATTTTGAATGGAATTTTAGTCTGATAAGAGAAAAAAGAAGAAAAAAGATTTTTTACTGCTTATTTAATAGATTTCCAGCAATATCTCCAGAATTTGTTTAGCCGCTTTTGATACCGATGTACCCGGACCAAAAATTGCTGCTACACCCGAGTCGTAAAGAAACTGATAATCCTGATGAGGAATTACGCCTCCGGCAATTACCATGATATCTTCTCTCCCAAGTCTTTTCAGCTCATTAATTACCTGGGGAACAAGTGTTTTATGACCTGCAGCAAGACTGGAAACACCCAGTACATGAACATCATTCTCCACTGCTTGTTTTGCAGCTTCAGCAGGTGTCTGGAAAAGTGGCCCGATATCGACATCAAAGCCAATATCGGCATATCCTGTTGAAACTACTTTTGCACCTCGATCATGACCATCCTGGCCCATCTTGGCAATCATTATCCTGGGTTGACGGCCCTCTTTTTCTGCAAACCTGGAAACAAGAGTCCTTTGCTTCCTTAAAATCATCATCTGATTTGTACTCAGATGAATAAACACCTGATATTGTCCGTATCACTGCTTTATACCTCCCTACAATTTTTTCACATGCATAAGATATTTCGCCCAGACTGGCGCGTTTTGCTGCGGCCACCACAGCCAGTTCAAGAAGGTTCCCTTCTCCGTCTGCACACATTTGGTTATTGCATCAAGTGCAGCCTGGCATTCATGCTTCATTTCTTTCCGCTCGCAGCCTGTCAAGTCTTAATATCTGTGATTCCCGACTGCTGAATTATCGACTTCAAGAGTTTCGAGCGGATCTTCCTTTTCAAGCCTGTATCTGTTTGTACCGACTATTGTCTGCACTCCGGAATCAATTTTGGCCTGAGCTCTGGTTGCTGCTTCTTCAATTCTCATCTTTGGAACTCCCGATTCAATGGCTTTTGCCATTCCTCCCAGACTCTCAATTTCTTTTATATGCTCCCATGCCCGATGAACAATTTCATTGGTAAGTGTCTCAACATAGTATGACCCTGCCCATGGATCAATTGCTTTGCAGACATGTGGTTTCCTCCTGCATATATATCTGAGTATTCCTGGCTATCCGTGCAGAAAAATCTGTCGGCAATGCAATTGCTTCATCGAGCGCATTTGTGTGAAGACTTTGCGTATGTCCCAGTATTGCAGCCATAGCTTCGATACATGTCCGCCCGACATTATTAAAAGGATCCTGTTCAGTCAGGCTCCAGCCCGATGTCTGACAATGGGTTCTGAGAGCCAGTGATTTGGGATTTTTTGGATTGAATTCACTGACAATTTTCGCCCATAACATCCTTGCTGCCCTCATCTTGGCTATCTCCATGAAATGATTCATCCCTATCGCCCAGAAGAATGAAAGTCGCGGTGCAAAAGCATCAATGTCCAGTCCTGCTTTAATTCCGGTCCTCAGATATTCCAGTCCGTCAGCAAGTGTATAGGCAAGTTCAATATCGCATGTAGCTCCCGCCTCCTGCATATGATAACCAGAAATGCTAATAGAGTTAAACCTGGGCATCTTCTCGGAAGTGTATCTGAAAATATCAGCAATTATCCTCATCGAGAATTCAGGAGGATAGATATATGTATTCCTGACCATGAATTCTTTCAGAATATCATTTTGTATCGTTCCGCTTAATTCTTCCAGTCTTGCCCCCTGCTCAAGTGCTGTGACAATATAAAAATGCCATCACCGGCAGACACGGCACCATTCATTGTCATCGACACTGACATTTTATTGAGAGGTATCTGGTCAAAGAGCAATTTCATATCAAGAACAGAGTCTATTGCCACCCCTGCTTTTCCAACATCCCCTGTAACTCTCTCATGATCTGAATCATATCCTCTGTGAGTCGCAAGATCAAATGCAACAGACAGCCCTTTCTGTCCTGCAGCAAGATTACGCCTGTAAAATGCATTTGATTCCTCCGCAGTAGAGAAGCCTGCATATTGTCTAATTGTCCACGGCAACATATTATACATTCCGGAATAAGGTCCATGCAAAAAAGGCGGAAATCCGGCAGCATAATTCAGATGCTCCATACCGGCAAGATCCTCTTTTGTGTAAACACTCTTGACCGGGATCCTTTCAGGTGTTATCCAATCATTTATTACCCCATCTTTATTTCCCCATTCATCGGATTTTTTATAACCTGATGACAAATTTTTTAGATCGCTATATCTGAATTTTGGTCTCATTTCTGCTTATCTGACTACAATTTTTTCAAATAGCTTTAATTTTAATCCCTTCCCTCTGCATCGGCGGGTTAAGCTATTCCCAGTTGTCTATTAAAATTATTCAGCACTTCTATTAAATCTGATCCGGCATATATAAAATATTCAAGTCCCTGAGCCTTTAGTTCATCAATTGTTGAAGGATTTCCCGCAATGACAATAATAGCCTTATCTTTTAGCCTGCTAAAAACATCAGGTGCAAAGAGTGTATATTCCTCATCAGAACTGCAAATTACAATAATGTCAGCTTTTGATTCAAGAGCCTTGTTGATGCCAGGCTCCACGGAATCAAACCCCGGGTTGTCAATAATCCGGTAACCTGCACATCCAAAAAAATTCGCTGAAAACTGCGCTCTTGCTTTTCTCTTCACGGGGTTGCCAATCGGTAAAAGAAAAACAACCGGACGCCTGGCTGATTTATCCACTGCAATTCTTATCTTCTCAAATTGCCGGGCTCCCCTGGAAAGAGATATTGGTGTAACAACTAAATCCCGGTCATATGATTTTTCCCCAAGTACTTTATCCAGGTCGGCTGTTGAAGTGATTTTTTCCTGGTTATTCGGGAACTGATTAGTCCCGAGCAGAACGGTTTTCCCCGAAGCTAAATCTTTCTTCCTCATCTTAGCCGACTCTGATAATTTTTTTTGTATAAATCCCGACTGCAGGCAGGAAAGAAATCCGCCCTGATTTTCAATTTCAAGAAATAATTTCCACGCATTCTCTGCAACGAGGGATGTCAGGTTTTCTATATAATATGAACCCGCTGCAGGATCGGCCACCTTGTCGAAATAAGCTTCTTCCTTAAGTATAAGTTGCTGATTCCGTGCAATTCTTTCAGAGAATTCATCAGGATGCCTGAAAACAACATCAAAAGGTTCAACAGTAAGAGAATCTGTTCCCCCTATAATAGCCGACATAGCTTCAGTTTGTGACCTTAGAAGATTTACATGAGGATCATAAACGGTTTTATT
>CAVVGP010000149.1:0-14493 GCA_963747625.1 uncultured Bacteroidales bacterium
ATAAAGTCTTTCTGGGGCGTAACCGAAAATGCGGTCAGAATCCAAATTTATGCGGTTATAACAGCCTATTGCCTTGTTGCTATTATTGAGCATGATCTCAAGCTTAACCGAAGCACCTTTGATGTGCTTCGAATCCTCAGCATGTCGCTTTTTGACAAGACTCCGATCAGGGAACTATTCGAAATGCCAGAATCTGTGGATGATATTATTGAAGTCAGCAGTGCTCAATTGTGTTTTAATTTTTAGTGGACACTAATGTTCCTATAACATTTATAATAACTGATGGTATTAATGGTTCTTAAGCAGATATTTTAAATTACCTTGTATTTGAATATGTTCAAAATTTCATATAGCGGTATTTCCTTCTTTTGCTCTTACAGAGTTCGGACTTGAGTTAGGTTTATTCATTCAGGAAATGCCGCTTCTTTCTAGAAAGATCCAAAACTTATCTTTTGAACTATTGATGAAATAATTTGTTTAGTCGAATATTTCTCTTTGAATTAACTTCTTCGACATCTCCTGCTTTTTATAATATATCATTAGGGGATGTCGTTTTTTTAATTAATAGATAATCCTTAGATAGGTTTTCAGGGTTAAGATTAATGTAAATTTCGTACATTAATAATCTCCCATTAGCACGTTTGAATAAATAATATAGTAATTTTCTATTCTTTGAAAAATTATACTCTAATTTTAACTTGACACTACTTTGGAGAAGCCAACACAGTAATTTCAAAATAATTCGAATGGTTTATTAATGCTAAGGTTAAAAATGAAGACAAGAGACATTTGTTAATCAGAAATAAGGATCAATATGTTGGCTTCCAATAAATAAATATGATGGAATAAAAATATCTAGTAATATTAAGTTATTTTTTCTGAATTTAACGGACTTATTTTGACTTCAATAAATACTGATTGCGAATAGGGTATTTTAAAATGTATATTAATGATAGGCAACTTAAAATTAAATAAGATGAATGCAAAAATGTTTATTTCAAAGTATGAGACGCAGGTTTATTCCATCCTTCGTATTGCCATTGGATTTCTTTTTCTATGGCATGGTTCACAAAAACTTTTCTCTTTCCCACCTGCAGGACATGCAATACCTACATACTTAGTGTTAGTTGCTGGTCCGATAGAGTTCTTTGGAGGCTTTTTGGTCATGGTAGGTCTTTTGACTCGTTGGGCTGCACTTATTTGCAGCGGAGAAATGGCATATGCGTACTGGTTTGTTCATGGCACACACGCATTACTACCTATCATAAATGGAGGTGAATTAGCTATAATTTACTGTTTCCTGTTTTTATTCATTTCAACAAAGGGTTCAGGCCAATTCAGTATAGATCATATTCTCAAAAAGGAAATTTAGTATAAGGTTTGAAGCACCATTCAATTTAAAATTATATATCACTGAATGCTAGATATTAAGGGATTAAGGTGTTCGGGTACATTCAATTTAGGGATTTTCAGGAGTAACGACAAATTTATAAAACGAGTACGATTCTGGACCTGAGTTTTACTCATTTTATTTTATTACTGTGCATTTTTGGTGTTTTTAATTGATTTTGGGACAAGAACCTAATTATAGGGCAAAATATTCCCAATCGTTATAAATTTATCCGATGAAGATCAAAGGTTAGGAAGCAGCTTTAACCCTTGAGACAGCTAATCGTTTGGCGATCCTGACTGCATTCGCTGTATGCACTCCAAAGCAGATCCACAAAACCTCATTCTTTTCTGTCCTGGCTTTGATATTCTGAAGGCCATAATGTTCCTTTTCAGTTCCAAAGCTTCCTTCCATTCGTACTGTTCGCTCTTTTCTTAATTCTCGACTAATTATCTTTCGCTGGTCTTCATACTTCCCAGCTCTGCCTTTGCGTTTGAAGTTGGTGGTGATTTTAGCTCTGGTACTATACTTGCGGTTTTTATTGGTTGCATAAATGTCATCAGCAGATATATGAGTTATCTGGCCAAAGAGGCTCCGTCCATATCTGATTGACTGGATCAGCCTTGTCCCTTCATTAAAAGCATTAAAACTCAGATACTCTATAAAGTTGATACCATCAAATTGTATCATATTTACTTTGGCTCCAAACTCAACTGCTTTTACTTCTTTCCCCCTGACAATTGGTCTGATATAGGATTTTGATATACTCACAATACGATCCGGTATGCTCTTGCCCGATCGAAAGATCTCCTGTTGCTGCCTTAGGACTTTACGAACAGTTTTTAATCTTGAGTAATATCTCTCCGGAAGATTCAATGCATGCTTAAACTGCTCTTCCAGGCAAGTGATCTGATGAAGAATCTTGTCTAATAAGTATAAAAGGCTCCTGATCCTCTTTGCAGTCTCTTTGTGCGTTTTCTTTCGCTTATGGCTGAAGTTGTTGTATTTATTCCACGGATCCTCGTACTTGTTGCGAGGCATTCTGATTTTTAAATATTTACATATGACCTTTAACTGACCTTGCGCCCATTCGGTACATTCCCATAAAAGTTTCACATCAGACGGATAACGCATCGAAGTTTCATAGCAGGTCGCATCTTCCAGCATGATATTGGTGTCTGATATGTAGGGTTTCCAATGCTCTGCTAATACTTCCTGAAGCGATTTGAGATCAAGTTTCCTGGCAAGATGACACCGTATTTCACTAACTATTTTGTAATTGCCTATTCGATCCGGTCCCAAAAAAATTCCACAAAACATCTGAAAATCAATGTTCCCATTAAGATGGTCGATCAATTTACGATCAGAGCATCCAACATAACTCTTAAGAAACATCAGGGCAAGCATCCCTTGAGGACTGAATAGCCTACTTGGACCCTTTCTGTGCTCATTGATTTTAAGAGACTTAGCAAGTCCTTGCCATGGAATTGCCTGATGAATATGGCCTAATTCTGATTGTCTGAAAGAGTTCCAGTATAGAGAAAACTCTTTTTGCGGGGAGACGAAGTTAATTTCTTGGGTAGTCTCGTAAATTCTTCGTATTTTTCTCATAGTTTTTTTAAGAAATTACCCCGATTTTTAGCTTTTCCCGGCTTTTTCGGGGTTTTTTCTTAAATATAACTATACTTATCTGTTTGTGTATCAATAGTTTTTAGAACTTATGAACATCCCCAATTTATTTTGCTTTTTGAAAATCATATATCTAAAGCAATCAACATAAATTGCCTCTCTTAATATTGAAATTTGTGAGCTTGTAGCATACATTTTAAAAAAGCATTGTTTTAAAATGTCAGCGAAAGTGAATAAAGGATACCTAATGTAATAAACATGTCTTAAGCTTTATAAGTACAAATTTTGTAGCTTTATCCAAAATCATCCTGGCTGGTCAAATTATTCAGGCAAAAGTGTACAAATGTACGGGTTTCCCTCTCGATTATCTGAAATGCAACGGTAAATAGGCGGGATGTTATTCAATGGTGAAGAAGGTTTTCACTATTAATTGACAAAGCATCACAATCAATCCTTCTTAAGAAGCTTTAAGGCATGCGACCATTTGTTTTCCCTGAAACCAGGGATACACCAAAGTATGCATAATGGTTCAATGGCCCGTGCCGATTCGACATTGCCCATATCTTCAACCTCCCATCCGACTTTTTCAAGGAGAATAGTCACATCCTTTTTGGCAGAAGGACTGTTGCCGCATATGAACATTGATGGTTTTTGTCCGAACTCAGGGTCGATCATGAAGGCATTACCCACAGAGTTGAATGCTTTCACGAGGTGAGCTTCCGGGACTAGTTTCTGAAGTCTTTCCATCAATGAATTATCGAGTGAAGTAAAATATTGTATTACACCGTTTACCGGAGGTTTTTCGGCGATCGGATTTGTGGTATCTATAACGATCTTCCCCAAGATCTTTCCTGACAAACCAGAAATGACACTTTCTGCAACATTCCCTTTCACAGCAAGAATTATTATATCTCCGAATACAGCGGTCTCATCGAAGGTACCTGTTTGTATTCCAGTCTCATTTCTGAACTGCTCTCTTTTTGATTTATCTCCGGAGCCCAACATCACCTGGTATCCGTGTTTTTTAAACCCGGTTGCAAGCACTTTGCCTACAACACCCGACCCTATGATTCCTATCTTTTTCATTTTTTTTTCTTGTATAACACGTCTGCAATTAAAAAGTTTTGCATCATTCGCTCTAATTATTATTCAACATGTAGCATTAAACCAGATGTCATTATGATGAGCCTGGGACGAAACAATCGATCTTTCATATTTAGCTGTCATTTAATCTCCACTCTACCAATTGCTCCATCATCATTTCACCCATTTTAGATTGTAAGTACCAATTAATTCTAAGTTTTCAGGCATAATTGAAGAATGTAACTATGACAACCTCATCAGCTCTCACCAGAAAAAAATAAGAAGGATGGTAGTGTGATGATGATAAAAATGAACATTGCTTGATTGAGGACATCATATGCATTTGGGATACTAAAAAGTAAGTAAGCTTGTTGTTTGTAGATTGTTGAAAATATTCTGAGGATTTTTTTTTTGATCTTAACTTTAAAAAAGAACAATAGTGATAGATAGTGATTAAAATCGGATTGACATCAACTCAAATACCCTCTTTATAAAATCTTTACTCTCCTCCTTATATTATTTATAGATTCCTTATAAATCCTGTTGCAATTTTGTACTGAATCTTATTTTACTACTATGGCTAATCTTTTCTCAATTAATGATCATTGCGCAACTTAAAAGGAGCAAATTATGAAAATCCAATTTAATATCAAGGATTTCCTGTGGATGACTACTGGAGCATTATTGCTACTTCTGGTCATTCTCATAGTGTGGCATTTCCAAATAGGGAAAGGACCCGTTGAGCAACTTGCTTTCAAGGCTGAGCGTGTAGACCTTGTGGCTCAAATGCGCTTGAAATTAGCATCAGCCTCAGAGGCTGAAAAGAGTGCTGTATTAGCTGTCACTGACGAGGATTCGAAGACTTTCGCAGACCAATCCAAGGCTGCTACTTTGGAAGTGGAGCAGGAACGGAATGAATTAGTAAAGCTCCTGGCGACAGGTGGCACTCTGAAAGAAAGGGATTTACTAGCTCAATTCTCCAAAGTTTTTATCGATTTCGAAAGCATAGACAGCAGCCTACTAAATCTTGCAATCAAAAACACTAACATTAAAGCATATGGTTTGACATTTGGTCCAGCTGCAGACGCAGTTAAAAGAATGGGTATTGCCCTTTCCAACCTTGTATCAAAAAGTGCAACTTCTATAAACTCCAGAAATGTGGCACTGCTTGCTAACGGAGCACTGATCTCAGCACTACAAGTACAGACTTTACTTGCACCACACATCGCAGAAGAAAGTGACAAGAAAATGGACGAATTAGAGGCGCAGATGACTAAGGAGGATCAAAAGGTGCGTCAAAATCTGAGTGGCCTTATTGCGATTAAAGAATTTCGCAATAATCCAGATCTTGAAATTGCGCTATCTAATTATGCAAGGTTCAATGAAGTAAGGAAGACAATTGTCTCTCTGTCTCGTGAGAATACAAACGTTCACTCTCTTACAATATCATTGGGTCAGAAGCGCAAAATACTGTTTCTTTGTCAGGACATTCTATCTAATCTGCAGCAGACTATACTGGAGGAACCTATAATGGGTGCGAATTACGGATCCAGATCCAATCCTCGTTCGCTGCAAGTCGAGAAAATCAAGGCTAAGTAAATTGTTTCATATTTAAATCAATTGTTTTAACCCTATTCATGCAATAAGAAAATATATAATAAATGCAATTAAATGACAATGAAAACAATTGTTATACTTTTAATTACTCTTTCATTTTGTACTAATCTTTTTGCACAACCAGTAACAGAACCTGAAAAAATTCCATTTAATGGAATAGAGATGACTTGGCAAAACGGTAGCGATCGCAGAGATTCATCAGTATTTCATAATCTGAAGTTTTTTACGCCCAATATATTAATGGATGTAAATTATACTCATTCTTTCAACAATCCAATCGATAATACAGTCGTAGGATCGACCGCTCTGGCACGTGACAATGAAATACAGCTTTCTGCTTTACATCTTGGTGGTGACTTTAATTATGGAAATGCAAGAGCACGGTTTATGACTCAGTTTGGTACACGCTCCGAATTAGTTCCCCGCAATGATCTTAGCCCATATCATGGGCAATACGATCTAGCCAATGTGTATCGTTACTTAAGTGAGGCCAACATAGGTTATCATTTTAATATATGGTATGGAATTAATATAGACGCTGGTCTGTTCATGTCATACATTGGATTAAATTCATACTACCAACCAGAAAATTGGGAGTATCAAGCATCATATACCTCCGATAATACTCCCTGGTTTTTTAATGGGATCCGCATACAAATATTCCCTACCCAACACCTGAAAATTGAGTCGTGGATCATAAATGGTTGGCAAAGTTACGGTGCATTTAATAGTATACCAGGTTTAGGAGGTAATATAACCTGGATGCCCAACAGTAATATGAAGCTATTAACCAATGATTATTATGGAACAGATACCGGGGGTAATCCAGAGAGAAAACGGTACCATTCTGATAATAGTCTACTGGTCAGATATTTTGACAATCCGAAATCTGAAGGGATAAGTATGGCAGCATTTTCCTTAACAGGGGATATTGGTTTTGAAAAAGGAGGTGGTGTAAATGGTTTCAAGAATGGCGATAGCATTCAAGGACCAGCCCAATACTTTGCAAGTGCCATGTTTTACAACCGTATATGGTTTGCTAAAAAAAGGGTCGCATGGACAATTGGTGGCGGCGTAATGACAAACCCAGGGAGATACCTGGTACTATATCCAACAGGTCAGGCAAGCCCTTTACCTGATCCCAACAATCCTACTAAAACAGAGGGTGCTTTCCCTTTTAGTGCAAATCCAGGAGATAAATTTCGGGCATGGGATTGCTCGACAAATCTTGATTTAATGCCAAACCAAAGCCTTACTTTTAGAATTGAATTTGTACATAGAGAAACAAGTGTCCCTTATTTTGCAGGAAGAGGAGGAGTGACATCTCAAACGGGATATTCCACAACTCCATTAGCACCAGATTGGAGACCAGATCTTGTAAAATCTGAAAACAGGATAATTTTTGCCCTGTTATTCAGACTATAAGTAAATTATAATACTTGATTATAAATATCCGGTAATCCCTATTAAGTTATTTATAGATTGTATGTTGTCAAACCAAATGGCACCAGTTATGGTAAAAAGTTAAGGTGTTGTTTTAGTAAAGATACTTAATTGTTTCATAAATCGATTCGAGTTTTTTAGCGCATTAGTTTTTTCGTCTTTCTTGGATGGTTTCTCCCTTGATCAACAGTCTTTTCTTAAGTTTTTTCTTGTCCCTTTTACAGTAAACATCGGCATGAGTAAGATTTTGAAGCGATTCGTGATAGCGATGGTTGTTGTAATACTTAACAAATTCAGCAATCGACTTTAACATATCCTCCGGGAAGTATTAGTTGTCAAGCCATATAACATTCTTCATGGTCTGATGATACCGCTCGATCTTTCCCTGGGTTTGAGGATGACAAGGCTTGCCATTAATGGATTTGATGCCTTTCTTCGCCAAAAAGCCTTTAAGTTCAGAAGATAGGTAACACTTCCCATAGTCGGAAAAAAGCTTGGCTGCACTTTTTAGTCTAGTCCGGCAAACTGAAGCGCTTGTTCCAGGGAAGGCATTAAGTCTTTTGAAGTCATTTTCGACCTAAGGTCCCAGGAGATGATAAACCGCGAATAATCGTCAAGTACCGTGGATAAAAAGTACCAAACCCATCCCATGATTTTGAAGTAGGTAAAATCTGTTTGCCACATCTCGTTTACACGTTGGGTTTTGCCTGCAAATTCATCTGCTGCACTGAGAATGATATGGGTAGGGGCAGTTATTAGGAGGGCACTGAAAAAGTCCCTCGGACAAGATTATTAAACATTTAGCAGTAAAATACAGGTTGAAAACCTTGTATTTTACTGCTTTTTTTCGTATCTTAAAGCCTGAATTAAAGGCACTTAAATGTTAGCACAACAACAAAAAATTAAGCTTAGTACCTACTCAGATTTATATAACCTGATCGTACCCAAGGATAATCTTCTTCGAAAAATTAACGAACGAATCGATTTTTCGTTCATACACGATGAGCTGGTAAATAAATACTGCTTAAATAATGGGCGCAATGCTGAAAGCCCCATTCGCATGTTCAAATACCTGTTACTCAAAACGATATATGATGTTTCGGATGTGGATATAGTTGAGCGTTCCCTTTGTGATATGTCTTTCAAGTACTTTTTGGAAATGACACCTGAAGAAGGTGTCATAAACCCGAGTTTGCTTACCAAATTTAGGAAACTGCGGTTGAAGGATACAGATTTGTTAAACCTTTTGATAGGCAAGACCGTCTCCATTGCCATAGAAAAGGGCATCATAAGATCGAAGTCCATTATTGTTGACGCGACACATTCATTATCCAGGTCGAACCCATTGTCACCCATTGAAGTATTGAAGGAAAGAGCCCGGCAGCTTCGCAAGGTGGTTTATTCTACAGACGAGAACTGGAAAGGGCGAATGCCCGAAAAGAATGAAGATAATGATCTGGAACATGAGTTATCATATTGTGGTAAACTTGAAAAGGAGATAGAGTCAGATGAAGTGCTGCGGTCAATGCCCAAGGTAAAAGAAAAGCTAAACTTGTTGAAGGAAACCATTGAAGATACCCAGGATCATTATACACTCTCAAAGGATCACGATGCCAGGACAGGCCATAAAAACAGCGGACACCTCATTCTTTGGGTTCAATACCCATATCGCGATGACAGAGGAACGTATTATTACAGCGGCTGTAGTGACATCCGGAGAAAAGGGTGACGGTCCTGAGCTACCTGCATTGCTTGAAGCCAGTCAAGAGAATGGGATTGAAGTAAATACTATCATTGGCGACGCAGCCTACGCTGGAAAGGAAAACCTTGAGTTGGCCAGTGAGCAGGATATAAAAATCGTTGCAAAAATGAACCCCTCTGTTACGCAAGGCTTCCGGAAACTAGAAAATACCTTTGATTACAATAAAGATGCAGGAATGTTTGTCTGCCCGGGCGGACACATGGCTATTAGAAAAGCACGTCAGGGAAAGAAAAATTATAGCACCAACCAAACAGATACCTATTTTTTCGATGTCGAAAAATGTAAAACATGTGCATTAAAAAATGGATGTTATAAACCTGCCTCAAAAACCAAAAGCTATTCTGTCTCTCTTAAATCTGATGAACACCAGGAACAAATGAAGTTTCAACAGACTGATTACTTCAAAGAAAAAGCAAAACACAGGTATAAGATTGAAGCAAAAAATAGTGAATTAAAAAACATACATGGATACGGAAGGGCCAGTTCATATGGAATTGACAGCATGCAAATGCAGGGTGCAATGGCTATTTTTACTGTAAACCTGAAAAGGATCTTCAAATTATTGAATTAGCACAGGTTCCGATCCCCAAAAACCTAAAAGCACCCCAAATAAGAAGCCCGGAAGGACTTTAACTCTAAAAAATTGCACTTCGCACTGTAATAAAAAAACTGGCAGATGAAATTTGGACTTCACCTGCCAGCTGATTTTTTTAAGTTCCTACTCTAATAAGGGATACTTTTTCAGTGCCCTCGTTTTTTCTTACTTATTTTTTCCCAGGTTTCAATGATTATTTATGGACAAGGTCGTTACATACCAGGATATATTATTACTAATGATTCTGATACGTTAAAAGGGCTAATTAAAGCGAAATCAAATTATTTGAATAGCAAAAGTTGCGATTTTATATATGGGAATGAAAAAATTCCTAAACATTATTCACCTTCGGATATTAAAGCGTACAGGATAGAGAATGGTAATTACTATATATCGAAAGATGTTACAATAGATTCCTTAAAGCAAAAAGTTTTTCTGGAATATCTGGTAAAGGGAATTGTCGACCTTTATTATCTCAAAGACAGTCAGAAAGAAATCTATTTCTTAGAAAAAGATAATCAGATGATTCCATTATCAAATGACGCTTCAATAGTTACAATTTCATCCAATGATGGCAGCGAAAAAAATTATGAAAAAAAATCAAACCGATACAAAAGCGTATTAACCTATCTTTTTCAAAATAGTCCTAGTACCACAGAAAAAATTCCCAATACTAATTTCACATATAAATCACTTATAGCAATCACAATTGATTATCATAATGCTACATGTCATGACAGAAAATGTATTGATTTCACAAAATCAACTAAGCAACATATGTTTATTGAACCGTATTTTGGTGTAATAAATTCCTGGATGGGACTAGCAACATCTAAAGATCTAGTTTATCGGACTAATCTTTATGCCGGTCTTCAATTGAGATTTATACCTTTTAAAAGTAATATAAGGTGGAATTTTTTAGTAGGGATAAATTATTCTACTAATAATTTTCTTGGTGATTTTAACAATAGTTTGTATTCAGCAGATTATATTGAAACATATCGTATTCACTCTCAATACACTATCATTCGTGTGCCATTAATCTTCGAATATTCTTTAACAGAAACAAAGATACAACCTTTTATATCATTGGGTTATAATAATGTTTTTCTGTTAAATCCTAGTTGGAGTGCACTTAGGGTAGATAGAGGAGATAACTATAATGTCAGTGGGTCTTTCGAAAAGTATCAATTTGGTTTTTCAGCAGGACTTGGGTTGAAATGTAATCTTAATGCTACCAAGTATTTTTTTATGAAAAGTGATATTGAATATAGAATACCTTCAGTCAATTCTGGTAATACACTAGATTATCAAAAGATCTGTTCCTTATTAATTAATGCAGGATTCGGTTTCAAAATTAAATAGTATTATTACTCTGGTGTAATAACTTTTCAGCTAGCACTCTAAAGTTATTTAAAGCATATAAAGTCTATCTATGATAATAGGAGTTCTGGTATGCTCTCTTAATGTTGCAAAAGATAATGCCTGGTTCTGGGATATGCAGCTTAATGTCGACTCTGCCTATCTTAATAACTACTGAAAACAACAGTGCAAGGTTCGCTTGCCCAGTCTCTCTGAAAGGGGACTTCGTTAAGTAAACAAAAATACTTTGCATAAGATGTTTTTAATTCTAATTTTGATAAGCATTTTGTCTGATGAAGTTCTAACCTAATTAAATCTCATATGAAAAATACCTCAAGAATTTCAGGAGTCATCTTTCTAATTTTGGCAATTCTAATTATTAATTCTTGTGAAAAGAAACCTACTCTTCCTATACTAACTACAAGTACTGTTACTAGTATTACTCCAGTTACAGCTACTTCTGGAGGCGAAGTGACGAATGACGGAGGGGCCACAGTAATTTCGAGAGGTATTTGTTGGAATACTTCTCAAAATCCGACTATTGTTAACGATAAAACCAATGAAAGTGGTACTATTGGAGCTTTTGCCAGTAATCTTAATCAGTTAATCCAAGCACTTTATACCATGTCAGAGCATATGCTAGTGAATGCTGGTGTGGTTATCACAATCAGGTTACTTTACCACCCAACAACCTAATCCTATTATTTACTGATGCCGATGGTAATATATATGACGTTGTAAGAATTGGAACTCAGTTGTGGATGAAGAGAATCTTAAAACAACTAAATGGCCCGATGGAACAATCATTAATCTGGTAAAAACTGAATTTACTTGGGCGAGTCTTTCTGTAACAACTAAAGCATACTGCTGGCTTAATGACAATATTGCTAACAAAGATATATATGGTGCATTATACACCTGGGCAGCAGCTCAGGGAGCGTGCCCAACAGGCTGGCATGTACCAAGTGATGCCGAGTGGACAATATTAGCGAATCCTGCAAGGGTAAATAATACTCAGTTTGCTGGTTGTAGGATGTCTACAGGCGAGTTCACTCAGCAAGGCATTTTTGCCCATTGGTGGACTTCAACACAAATTGATGCAGGCAATGCCTGGAATGTTGGTCTAGATATAAATTAAGGGAATAAAGGGATTTCCAGTACTTATAAATACTATGTATTTCAGTATTGTATTAAAAGATAATTAATCAGGGAAAAATGTGTTCGAGTATGCTCTCTTTATTATGTATGTTGAAAATCTCATGTCTAAGGTATACAAAATAAATCGCAACGCTCGCTATTGATTAGTGCGAGCCTGCAGCATCCAATTTTAATCAGCATTCGTATGTTTGCATAAAACAAAATTCCATTAAACAACAAGGCCAAGCCCGATGGGTTATCTCATAAGCCTTGCTTTAGTCATTCAATAACCCCACTCTGTAGACAGTCATAACTAAAATTTTAAGGTAAACTCAGATCCCTTATTAAGAGCAGAGTTCACTGAAATTGTGCCATTATGGTTCTGCATTATTTGCTTCGACAGGCTTAATCCTATCCCCTGAACCACTTTCTTTGGTTGTATAAAATGGCACAAAAATATCTTCAATAATATCACCTGATATTCCAATTCCATTATCCTTAACTTGAATTATTGTACCATCATCGGCCCTGAATGATTTCAGGAGAATTGTTCCATTCTTGTTATCGGATAACGCTTCAGCAGCATTCTTTATTAAATTGATAAGAATTTGTTCAATCTGAGCAAAGTCAGCTTCTATTGTGAGATCTTCCGGAGTAACATTGACAGAGATTTTAATATTATCTGAAATGTTTGATTCTATGAGGAGTTTGCATTTTCGGAACAGACTTTCAATAGTGAATTTGCTTAAATTTGGTTTTGGCAGTAAAGTCAGGCTTCTGTATTTATCAACAAATTCTAATAATCCTTTACCTGTTTCTTCTATGGTATTCAACCCTGAAAGTGTTTTAGAAATAATTTTGTGATCAATAAGCAGCGATGGAACCTGGCTGTCATCGTCCTTCGTTTTAAAGTATCCTGAAATAACGGTCGTAAGAGAGGTGATCGGACTTATGGAATTCATGATTTCATGAGTCAGTACCCTGATTAATCTTTGCCATGAATCCAGTTCTTTTCTATCGAGTTCATTGGTAATATTCTGAAATGAAACCAGTTTTATCACCTTGCTTTCAAATTTCAGTTTGATGGCTTTTACTAATATACTTTGTAAGATATTATCAATTATCATTTTATGCAATATCTCCTGCCCGGGTTTTATAGTACTTATAATTTTAATTAACCCATCATTTTTGGTTATTAAGGATGATAACTGACAGGGTTGTTGAACTTTTAAATACATTTTTGCAGTCTTGTTATATATTTCAATCCTTCCATTCTCATCGAATGACAAAAGTCCGATATCAACGTGGTCAACCATTGTTTGCAGGAATTGGCTGGTCTTCTCATTTTCAATTTTAACACTCTGAATTATTGCATTTAAATCATTCATCCTGTCATGCAAATTTTTGAATGAGCTGTTCTTTGTGTTTTCAGAAAACCTTATAGATGAATCATTATTCTGAGCAGATGAAAAGAATTTTTCAAGATCAGTGTTTGTTTTATTAACCTGGTTTACCAGCAACCAGGTCTGTAAAACGATAAGGAAAATCATACCTGTCAGTGTATAATAGTATCCATGGTCAAGATGTTGCAGCACTATTCCCAATAATCCACAGGTTAATACAATTAAAGTTACCCGGACAAAGACATTGATGAAGAATCTGTTTAATACCATGGCTATAACTTTCTATAGGTTATATTTTTGCATTTTATTGTACATAGTCTGTCTTGCTATGTCCAGCTCTTTTGAAGCTTTCAGAACGCTTCCGTTATTATTGTTCAGGGCAGACTCCAAGGCCTGTTTTTCTATTTCAGCAAATGTCAGGGGTTTTTGCCGCAATGAAGCTTGCTGAGATGAATGTGAGATGATAAAATCTTCCGGCGTCAGGATATCAGATTCACATAATATAACTGCCTTTTCTATTGTATGACGTAATTCTCTGACATTCCCCGGCCAGTTATATTTCATGAGTTTGTCAAGGGTTTTGCTACTAAATTTCACACTAAATTTCTCGTATTTGGCAGCATACTCCTTTAAGAAATGCTCTGCAAGCAGAATAATATCCTCACCCCGTTCGCGCAAAGAAGGTATCTCAATCACGATTGTGTTAATCCGGTAAAATAAATCTTCCCGGAAAAGATTATTTGAGACCATTTCTTCCAGACTTTTATTTGTTGCACAGATAAGACGTATATCAAAAGGTATTGGTGTCTTTGATCCGACCTTATATATCACCCGGTTTTGAATTGCTGTTAGTAGTTTGGATTGCATTGTAAGAGAAAGATTGCCTATTTCATCCAGGAACAGTGTGCCTCCGGAAGCCGTCTCAAACCAGCCTGTTTTATCTTCTTTAGCGTCAGTAAATGCACCTTTAATATGTCCGAACATTTCACTCTCGAAAAGTGTCTCGGTGATTGTGCCAATGTCAACGCTGATAAATGCTTCGTCAGCTCTGCGTGAATTGTTATGGATCTCT
>CAVVGP010000150.1:0-28920 GCA_963747625.1 uncultured Bacteroidales bacterium
TTCAGGAGTAACGACAAATTTATAAAACGAGTACGATTCTGGACCTGAGTTTTATTCATTTTATTTTATTACTGTGCATTTTTGGTGTTTTTAATTGATTTTGGGACAAGAACCTAATTATAGGGCAAAATATTCCCAATCGTTATAAATTTATCCGATGAAGATCAAAGGTTAGGAAGCAGCTTTAACCCTTGAGACAGCTAGACGTTTAGCTATTCTGACTGCGTTTGCTGTGTGTATTCCAAAAGATCCATAGTATTTCAGTTTTTTCTGTTCTGGCTTTTATTCTCTGAAGACCGTAATGTTCCTTCTCAGTTCCAAAGCTGCCCTCCATTCGTATTGTCCTTTCTTTTCTTAATTCCCTGCTGATTATCTGTCTTTGATCCTCATACCTGCCAGCTCTTCCTTTACGTTTAAAGTTTGTGACGATTTTTGCAGAGGTGCTATACTTGCGATTTTTATTTGTTGCATAAATGTCATCGGCAGAGATGTGGGTGATCTGGCCAAATAGACTTCGTCCATAGCGTATTGATTTTATCAGTCTTGTTCCTTCATTAAATGCATTAAAGCTTATGTGCTCGATAAAATTGATGCCATCAAATTGTATCATATTTACTTTAGCCCCGTACTCAACTGACTTCACTTCCTTGCCTCTGACAATGGGTCTTATATACGATTTTGATATGCTCACAATACGATCCTGTACGCTTTTCCCGGATTGAAAGATTTCCTGCTGCTGCTTTAAGACTTTGCGGACTATTTTTAACCTGGAATAATATTTATCAGGCAGATTTAAACTGGCCTGATGCATCTGTTCTACATCTAAAAGCTGATTTATAATCTTATCCAATATGTATAAAAGACTTCTGATTCTCTTGTTAGTCTCTTTATGAGTCTTTTTGCGCTTGTGACTGTAATTATTATACCTTTTCCACTGATCCTCATACTTGTTGCGTGGTATCCTGATTCTTAAATATTTGCAGATAAGCTTCAATTGATTATACGACCATTCTGTACATTCCCATAAAAGTTTGACATCTGTCGGATATCGCATAGAAGTTTCATAACATGTCGCATCCTCCAGCATGATATTAGTTCCCGATATATAAGGCTTCCAACAGCTTGCCAGTACTTCCTGAAGTGATTTGATATCCAAGCGTCTGGCAAGCTCACAACGTATTTCACTAACAATCTTGTAATTACTTATTCTGTCAGGTCCCAAAAATATCCCACAGAACATCTGAAAATCAATGTTCCCATTAAGGTAACTGATCAGTTTATGATCAGAGCATCCTACATAGCTCTTTAAAAACATTAGAGCAAGCATTCCCTGAGGACTGAACATCCTCTCTGGGCCTCTCTTGTTCTCCCTGATCTTTAACCTTTTAACAAGCTCATGCCAGGGAATGGATTGATAAATTAAGCCTAACTCTGATTTATGAAAAGAGTTCCAGTACAGGGAAAATTCTTTTTGTGGAGAGATGAAGTCAATTTCTTGGGTAGTCTCGTAAATTCTTCGTATTTTTCTCATAGTATTTTTTTGAAATTACCCCGATTTATAGCTTTTCCGGGCTTTTTCGGGGTTTTTTCTTAAATATAATAAGATTTAACTATCTGTCAATCAACAGTTTTCAGTATTTATGAACATCCCAACATAATAATCAGGATCAACCTTAATAACTGCACCTTCTGAATCCAGTTTAATAATGGTTGGTTCTTCTTTGGGAGTAATGTCCATAACTTTACCGGAGACCCATATTTTCAAGGGCATAATAAATCCTGTAACACAGTTATTCCACCTGAAAGAGAGATTATTTTCTTTTATATAATATTCAAAAACAGGTATTCTTATGTCTCGCAGATACTGGTCAAAAACAGGTTTCAGGTTGAGGCCTGTTTTCTCACTCAGATAATTCTCAATCTGGGATCCTTTTACGACCTGGTGATAAAAATCTTTATTCAATCCACGGAGTATGTCTCTCCATTTATCATCATCATTAACAATCTGCCGGATAGTGTTAAGCATATTACCTCCCTTATAATACATATCGTCCTGATCCTTCATTATTAACATTATATTGCCAATTATTGGAATATCATTCATAATGCTTGGCACGTCGTACCCAATACATATTCACTGCCGGCTTCCTTGCCAAAATAATATTCAACATAAAGACTTTCTGCATAATTTGCAAAGCTCTCATGAACCCACATGTCGGCAACATCCTTATAAGTAATGCTGTTTGCAAACCATTCATGTGCCGATTCGTGAATTATGATAAAGTCGAATTTCAATCCCCATCCACTATTGCTCAGATCGATTCCCCTGTAACCATTTTTGAATCCATTTCCATAAGTCACCGAGCTCTGGTGCTCCATGCCAAGATACGGTGCTTCCACAAGCTTATACCCATCCTCATAAAAAGGATATGGCCCGAACCAGTATTCAAAAGCGCTTAAGCATCATTGGAGCCTGTTTGAACTGCAGTTTTGCCTTTTCAAGATCTTCCTTCAGAACATAATAATTGCAATCAAGAGGCCCCTTTTCTCCGTTATAAATTTCAGAGAAATGTACATAATCAGCAATATTTATATTTACACCGTAATTACTTAATCGGGTTTTGCACAAACCAGTTATATGTCTTTGTTTTATTCTTCTGTTTTACCACACTCCTCAACCGTCCATTTGATACATCCATAAGGTTTCCTGGAACATTGACACTAATCAGCATACTGTCAGGCTCATCGTACATATGGTCTTTGCATGGCCACCACAGGCTGGCGCCGTCACCCTGGCAGGAGGATGCAACAAATGGCAGTCCGTTTTTATCTTTCTTCCATGTAATGCCACCACTCCAGGGGGGTCCACTGATACCTTTGGTCTTCCTCCATAAGTAAGAACAACTGAATAGATCTTCCCCGGTTCCTGTTTTTCGGCAAGCTCAATCCAGTAGACATTTCCCTCTCTTTTGAAATTCAGAGGTATTATTATTCTGAACTGCCTTCGATTAATTTAATGGTTCTTGAAGATCGATCTGCATTATCAGAAGTGGCTTCAGAACTCTGTAAGTTACTGTGTTCGTTCCATTTATTGTACTATCAGCAGGACTGACTGCAATATCGAGATGATAATAAGTAAGGTCCCACCAGGCTCTTTCCGGGGTTATTGAACCACGCAATGTGTCTTGCCGTGTAAAGATCTTAGCGGCGGTGATTGATGCTGAGCGTCTACCGGAATAAAGAAATAAATATCGAGATAAGACAAAGTTAAGGATCCGACAGAAAATCTTTTCATTGATGATAGTATTAAGATAAAAGATAAAAGTATAAAGATAAAAGATAAAAACAATTGAGAAGGTATAGAGCATTTGAGGGTGTAATAGCTGACTTTTGACTTTCTATTTTCATGAACTTTCATACTTAAATGAGTATTCCTTTTTTTGTTTCAAATTCAATGGATTTAATTACTTTAGAGAAAAAATTTTAAAAAACTTCATATGAAAACCAATTCATCTTATCATTTTTGATGTAATTATGATAACAATCTGTATCAGTGATGCTTTAATGGCACAGGAGTCACCCGGATCGCGCGAATCATTTGACCAGGGCTGGAAATTTGTGAAGTATCTTTAATGCCTCCGATGAAGCTGTCACAACTGATAAAGAGCCTGAAAACCTTCAGCTCCCTTCTGTAAATGACAATAATTGGCGATCGCTGGATCTGCCTCACGACTGGGCAATAGAAGGTCCTTTCAGTGATACGCTTGAAAACAATACCGGACTTTTGCCATGGAAAGGAATCGGATGGTACAGAAAACATTTTACTGATAAGCGATAATGATAAAGAGAAGCGTATCTATGTCGATTTCGACGGAGCAATGGCAAATGCAAAAGTATGGCTGAACGGGAAATATGTCGGGGAATGGCCATATGGATACACATCTTTCCGTCTCGATCTGACACCTTATATTATTACAGGAAAGGAAAATATCATTGCAGTCCGGCTCGACACCAAGAACTGGGATTCGAGATGGTACCCGGGAGCCGGAATATACCGAAATGTATGGCTGGTAAAAACATCACAATTGCATATTTCGAACAATGGAGTATTCTGTACAACTCCTGAGATAAAGAAAGAGAAAGCTATGCTAAGTGTTGAAGCAGAAGTAGAAAGCCATTTAAATGAACCAGTCCCGGTTATCGGTAAAAGCTCTTGTTTATAAACTGGATGATAAATTTGAACCATCCCCGGAACCTGTAGCGGAATCGGTTGTTGTTTCAGCAACAATTACCTGGCATGAAAGAGTCATGATTTCAGATTGGATATTCCAGTTAAAGATCCGGTTCTCTGGGATATTACTAATCCCGAACTTTATCGAGTATCGAGTAATCGTACTGCAGGGAACAACACCGTAACTGACAAATATGAAACCAATTTCGGCTTCAGAACTTTGAATTTTACTGCACGTAACGGTTTCCTTCTAAATGGCAGAAGAGTCCAGGTAAATGGGGTCTGTAATCACCACGATCTGGGAGCCCTTGGAGCTGCTTTCAATACAAGCGCTGCAGCAAGGCAACTCAGAATTCTGAAGGAGATGGGTTGTAACGCAATCAGACAAGCCATAATCCTCCTGCCCCCGAGCTTGGTCGATCTTTGTGATAAAATGGGATTCTTAATAATGGTTGAAGCATTTGACACATGGAGAATAGGCAAAAAGCCGAAAGACTATAATCTAATATTCAATGCATGGCACGAAGAGGACCTGAAAGCAATGGTCCGCCGCGACAGGAATCATCCTTCAGTTTTCATGTGGAGCATCGGCAACGAAGTTCCTGATCAGGGTCATCCCTACCTTGCAAGGGCTCTCAATACAATAGTCAAATCCGAAGACGATACCCGTCCTGTAACAGCCGCATGCGACAATGGCAATTCGGGAACAAATGGTTTCCAGAAAACCCTTGATGTCTTTGGCATTAATTACCACCTGAATGACTATAAGAGATTTTTCGATCTGAAAGAAAACGATAATCAAGGACTTATTTCAACCGAATCAGCTTCTACAGTAAGCTCCAGGGGTGAATATTTTTTCCCTGTTGTTCAGGGTGATCTCAACAATAACCTCCCCGGTCAACGGGATATTCCAGATAACATCGTATGATGTTGCCTATCCGGGATGGGCATCTACTCCCGATCAGCAATGGACAATTCTCGATAAATTCCCTGCTTCTATGGGTGAGTTTGTTTGGACAGGCTTTGACTATCTCGGAGAACCAACACCATATTCCGGTGATTTAACCGGGCTTAAACCGGGTTCATGGGATTATGCAGAGACACTTAAAATGCTGGAGAAGATGGGGGTTAAAGAGGTTCCGTCCCGAAGCAGCTATTTTGGCATAATGGATCTGGCCGGATTCAAAAAAGATCGTTTCTACCTCTACCAGTCAAGATGGAGGCCTGATCTGCCAATGGCTCATATCCTGCCTCACTGGAACTGGCCTGACAGAAAAGGTCTGGTCACTCCGGTATATGTTTATACATCAGGCGATGAAGCTGAATTATTCCTGAATGGAAAATCACTTGGCAGGAAGAAAAAAGGTGAATTTGAATACCGGCTCAAATGGGATGATGTCGTATATCAGCCGGGTGAACTTAAAGTGATTGCTTATAAAAACGGGAATAAATGGGCAGAGGATGTTGTACATACAACAGGGAAAGCATCAGCTTTATCAATGGCTGCTGACAGGCCTGCGGTACAAGCCGATGGTAAAGATCTGATCTATATTACTGTGAGAATTGAGGACAAGAATAAACTTCTGGTGCCAGGAAGCAATAATCAGCTCATCTTCAGTATAGAAGGACCAGGAAGAATCGTCGCGACAGATAACGGTGATGCCAGCAGCCATGAGCTGTTTCAGTCAAAAACAAAGAAAGCCTTTAATGGGATGTGCCTCGTAATCGTTGCTGCAGAAAAAGGAGCAACAGGATCATTTACCGTCAAAACAGTATCAAAAGGCCTGAAAACCGCTTCAGTGAAAGTAGATATATTGAATTAATAAATTTGAGTTTCTCTGTGGCTCTGAGCTATCCCGTGTTCCCGATAGTTATGTTAAACTTCAGAATTGTGGTAACATGAAAACACTGATTTTTTGATTTAAAACCCCCTTTCCTATTTCCCCCAAGGGGGAAAGGATTTTTTGCTCCTTCCCCCAAGGGGGAAGGCTGGGAAGGGGGTTTAATAATTAAAAGTATTACCTAAAATGGTCAAAATAGGATTAATTTAAACTGTTACATGAATTGTGAAGAAATATATAGTTATCGGGATCACAGAGTTACTCTGAGAAAAAATATTTCAGTTATTATCCAAATGATAATATAAGTACACTTAACCTATCCGTTTCGTATAGAACAGCTTATCGTCGCCTTCGGTATAAAAGTCTTTAAGAGTGGCTTCAAGTATGAAGTTATTGCTGATGTAAAATGCTCTTGTCGGGGCATAATGTTCAAGTCCTGAAGTTTCAGCAATTAGGATCTTGCATCCCATTTCCCTGGCTTGTCTGCATGTCTCTTCAATTAGTTTCTTACCAATGCCTTTCCCCCGGAAATCGGAATGAGTTGCGATCCAGTAAAGGTCGAAACATGTTTTTGACATTGTTATCGGGCCATAACATGAATAAGCAGCCGTAATACCATCAACTTCTGCAAAGACAAAATAATATCCCGTCGATTCCCCCTGACTAAGCCTTTCAGATACCAGTTCAGCTGCTATTTCAATTTCGTGATCATAAAAAAAATTGGTTGATTCGACGATTTCCATGACTCGGTTTATATCTCGTTTTTCGGGTATAGTTCTGAATGTAATGTTCATGGCTGATAATTTTAAAGTTTTGTTCGTTATAAAGGTTGTAAAAATAATAATTCTTTCTGACCGCAAGGACACAAATAAAATACTGATTAAGAACTGTTACAGAGGATCACAGACCTTCCTGCCGTGCAGGCAGGGAAGCCCCAGAGTACCACAGAGAAAAATATAAGTTTCTCCATGAGAATCAGGGCTTTGCTAAATGGAAAGGTCTTTCATCAGAACCCCATTTTTTTCAATGTTGCAATCCGTGCAACAGTTTCAATTGCAATTGCAGCAAAAGCAGCACCATAATCAAGGTCAATGTTCTCAAGAGTATCTTTTGTATCGTGATAACCACTCCTGCTGATATCATAATTTTCCATAAAAAGTACTACCGGAACCCCGGTGTCAGAAAATATCTGGCCATCGGTATTGTATAATGAACTATGAGGATTATACTGTGTCCTGACCTCACCCTTTAAAGCCAGGTGCTTTGCAATTTCCGGTATTTCCTGGTTTTCCCTAATCCGCTGACCACGGACCAGATTTAATCTTTCAGCTTGCCGGTTCCATTTATGTGCTGATTCGTTCCAGATCGTGTTTGCGATGTGAGCCTGATATGCAAGAAACAATGATTCAGCACTTTTACCTGGTGATATCTGGAAAATATCCTGATCGTTATCGCGGTTATGTCCAATCATATCCATTACATAAACTCCAACAATTTCTGTATCGGAAAGATCTATATTAGATTTATTACCAATTTTAAGATTCAGTTTTTTTTCAACCAGAGCCTGACAAAGGTTGCGGGCACCCATACAATCAGACGGAAATTCTTCCCCGGTCAGATGCACAAGCCAAATATCGCGCTCAAGCTTACCCTCCCTTGAGAGCTTTAAAAAGATGGGAGCTGCCTGCAATAATGTAGAGCTTGCAGAATAATTATCATCCGCTCCTCTCGCTGCCAGTCGTGCTCCCGATCCTCCGCGTTCTTTTTCAAAGATATCTTCCATATAAGCTGTATCATAATGATCTCCAAAAATCACTGCCTCTTTACGGTTTTTACCGGGAATTACCAAAATAATATCTCTCTCGTAAGTGCTACCTTCCTGATTTGCAACCCATCCTCCATATTGTAAAAAATCAAACTTGGTATTCCACTTGAATGGAAATTCTCCCACTACGGCTCTCCCTTCCATACCTGTATCAGCAATAACTTTTCGATACCTGTCAATAAGATAGTCACCAAGGCGTTCAAGATCGCGTTTAAGTCTCTTTACCAGCGAAAGAGTGGTCTCATCAAGCATTATATCAGCATTGTCCTTGTAGATATATTCTCCCTGTGCGAGAAATTTTATATCATTCCACCAACTCTCTTCAAACTTTCTTGTCGATGTTTCGGTGAAGGTTATTGGTTCATGAAGAGTTGAATCATACTTTTCTTCTATAATTCTTTCAAGAGATTTTTGAATTTCGTCTGCTTTTTCAGGCAGTTTTGTACGAACCTTAAGTTCATCAAGCCAGTCTTCAAGTGATTTATGTTTTGCATTATTTAAAAGGTTTTGTGCAAATGATCTCTTCAGAAGGTTTTTCTTTTGCAATTCCCGATTTTCCAATAATGAAATTATGTTATAAGAGGTCTGATGCGCAAAATGATCATTTATTGTATTAAAATCGTGAAGGGCAGAAAGATAAAGTTCGCGCTTCAGCATCCGTGGCCAAAGTTCAACAGGATCAGACATTTCAATGTCGTTAACATGATAGCCTGTGATGTATCCATAGAGAGATCCGGACTTTATTCTGGCCTGGTCAGAATCTCTCGGTACAAACGCAACAAGTGGTCTGTGCAGGTAAATTTCATGTTCGCCAACCCTCATCGGCGGATAAAAGAACCTGTAGCCGAAAAGTCCGCCCGCCAGAAGGATCTTCTCAACATCAGCTATTTTTCGCTTTTCTGCTTTAGGTCCGTCTAACAAAAGTTCAAATTTATGGGTCCACAATTGACTGTTACATGCCAGGGGCTTGTCATATAATCCCATGGCATCAGGTTCAGTGCTGAACAGGGCTTTTATCATCTTTACCTTATGAGCTGCTTCATTCAGTTCATCCTGGTACCTGTGAATTCTCTGCCAGCGATGCGTACGATGATAGCTGTCGTGAATAAGATTTTCATTTATAATCAGGTCGTTACTGCCCGGATGCGACTCGTGAAACCATCCGGATTGGGTAACCCTTAATCCACCAATTCCCCTATTGCGCGCAACCAGGTTATGCAATGGCAACTGGGCAGCCACAGGGAGTTCTTTTTTCAGGCGCATATAACCTGGCATACCCCAGAATACAAGGCTACCCGGAAAGGGAATCAGGGATAACTGCCCAGACAAATATCTTGTCTTTACCGATTCAGGTAATAGACTGAATGGCCTGAATGTCAGAAGATATTTAACGTCCTGCAATGAGGAATCCTCTTTTGCCAGAAATTTATTTGTCCAGCCCGGAAGCACAGATAGATCAGAAGGCATTACTCTGAACCCAGCATTAAAAAGGGATTCACTATCAGTCAACCCCTCCCCATAAACCTCTGACAGCAAATCTGTAAAGAAAGATACTGATTCAGCTTTTGAATTTTCAATTCCGGGAGCTGAATAGAAACTTTTCCAGAAAGCTTCTTCAGGTTTGTTTATGCTGTTCCCAAAGAAGGTCCATATCACTCTTCCCTTGTCGTCCTGAGTGCGGGAAAGCATCATCGGCAGTAATGCAATATATCTCTCATGAAATAAGGATCCGGCCTGAGAGGCTAGCTCTGAAGGCCAGTATGGATTATCCACCAGGTTTTCTCCGCCATGGCCACTAATGTAATGCTGAGGAATACCTTTACCCAGTTTCAGAATATTGCCCATTATCTGCTGGCCAATATGTTCAATCCCAGGTTTTAATTCATATTCCTCTTCCATTTCTGATATTTTCCATCCGAACAAATCATCTTCCGACAAGATCTTTGAATCAGGTTTGCCGTAAGGTTTATATTCCAGACGGAGAGGTGGCATAAACTCCGAATAAGCAGCAACCGGATAACATCCATTGCACCTGAACCATGGATATCCAGTCAATAACTTTTTCCACCCAATATGTTTATTCTCTTCCATATTCTCTATTTATTAAACGTGAAGTTAGGCATACTTGTCCAATCATACCGTATTTAACTGTCTAATAAATTTCAGCATTTTATTAACCACCCGTGTTATATGGGGCAGTCGATGTTCATTTTAAATATCGATGAACCTGACCAGCACAATAAAAAAAGAGACAGGTCTGTCTCCTGTCCCTGTACTGTCAAATTAAACCTGAAACTTGTTACCGGGAAATTTTATTCAGAAAACTTTGAGCATTATTTGTCTGCCGTAAGTTCGTCCTTAATAAGCATTGGGAAATAGACTGCAATTACTCTCGTGTTTTCAATCTTGTACCAGGCTAAAATCCTGTTATGCAGTGTTTCATCTATCTTTCCACTCAATAATCATGGTTTCCTCGGGTGCGATCTCTATTTTGCCGGCTGTGATTTTTCCTGACCCGCTAGAAAAAAGCACTTTTCCAACAGGATTTTTACCACCGAATGCCAAGGCAACCTGTGCAGCTTTGTCTCTTTTGTTGATAATCACTGTGAGGGTTGAAGATCCTGAAAGCATAGATTTCATAAGCATATTTTTTTGTGGAGTCTGAAACATAACCGGAATTTTAGAAAGGCTTTGAAACGATTCCTCTTTCAATAACTTTATCAGGGATGAGTAGTCTGCTGATATTCTGCTTCCAAGTCCGATCAGTGAAGGGATCCATAAAACCTCTCCTTTGCCAAATTTGTTTCTTATAGCTACGGCCTCACCGTCATAATTTGCAACAATATCTCCTGTTCCTGCAGAGATAAACCCCCTCCACATGTGGGCCGGAATATTAAAGTCGTGCCATCTGAACTTAAATAAATTCCCGACCATCTTGAATTCACTGATATTTCCTCCAAAAAGCTTTTCAAAAGTGAAACCTGTCTCCATCGTATTATGTAGACTTTCGTCAAAGAATCCTGTCAGGCCATCCACAATCAGCTTGCCCCCTTTTCTTACAAAATCCTCAAGCTGAACAACATTACTATTTGGAATTGATATCTGATGAGCAAGAATAATAGTTGAACCAGTATAATCCTGTTTTCCAAAGTCAAACTCTTCGAATGCTTTAAGATTTACATTTACTCCCATCTCACTGAAGGCTTCAAAGTAACCCAGTGCTGATTTCATAACACCTCCGGCGCTGCGGGCTTCATAGTTCTGATCTGAACCTGTTACCATCTTGCTTTCGGCCCACATTGACTGACGTACATAAAGGATATTTATGCTCGATTCGATCTCTTTGCTTTTTTCAAACAATGTAAGGTTCCGTTTATATGTTTCAGCAACCCGGGCAGCCTCTTTCATTCGGTCCGAGGGATGATTCTGAAAATCAAGCAATGCCCACTCCCCTGCTTCAATTCCTGAACTTCGCGGGTTTAACGACCAGAAAATACTTCCCTTGCCTTCGGTAAACGTAATTATCCACAGCCATTGAGCTATTTCATCTTTAGTCGGACACATTGGAGAGCCCCCGCTATATGTATTATTTCCACCTTGTAATTCAGTCATTAACCATGGAATATTCCCGGCCCCTGAACGCACTATTTCACTATTTGCCGACATAGCCACTGCATACTGCTGACGTGTAAAATAACCAAAATGCCATGAAGCATGAGCTGATCCGCCCAGGCTGGTAAGGAATTTCCGCCATTCCGGGAAATTATATTCTGCACAATTTTGAAACATGGCATGATTATTTACATGAAGAGCATGTATCGTGTCATATTTCCTTACTTCTGATGCCAACCAGCGAAGATACCATGTGTTTAGATCATAAAGGAAAGCCTGGTCTGAAAGATCAACAAGAACAGGATAACCTTTAGATGTAAACTCTTTCTGAGGATGATTAAGCTTCCATTCATCATATTTACTCTTTGTAAAATCGGTCCATGGGATCCTGCCTCCTACGCCTGGTTCATTTATAAGGACCCAGCCATAAAGACTTTTAAAATGGGAAAAATGAGTTGTCAGTTGCTTAATAAATAAAGCAATAGACTGGAGGTGAGCTTCATCACGCGGGAATTTAAAACCCCCTATGTCTGTTTTATCAGTATATGGAAAAATTGTGCCAAAAACCTTTATGTCATATTTTTCAGCTGCGATAAATGCTCTGTCGAACAATGAGAAATCCCAGCTTCCGTCATCTTTTCTCATATAAGATTCGAACATCCTGATCCTGCATACAGTGAACTGGTTTTCTTTCAGTACCCTGAACCATGTATCAATATCTTCAGAGGTTTGCCCCGGTTCAATAAATACCTGTGCCCCGATAAAGGGGAACTCAGGAATGTTTAAACTGTCGACCTGCTGAATTGTTCCCTGACTTTGTCCGTTTATATTTGTATTTGCTGATAAAATTATGGCAGCAAGCAGAATGAATGAAGCTATATTTTTTTTCATCTGTAGTTTATTAATATTACAGATACAAAAAAACAAAATATTTTACCCTGAACAGTGCATAAAAGAAAATCTTTCAGAGCAGAATAAGCTAAATATTAAGTTTTATGAAGTCAGAACCTGGGTCAGGTTTCATGTCGTATATCATAGAAATTTTTTAACCTGCTCCCAATAAAGAATAGTATTCTTGCCCGAACCGTTCCATGACTTGGCTATCTGTTCTAAATTTGCCGGACCGATTTCGCATGCATAATACAGGAAAATCTTTTCCGAAATTTTATAATCGAACAGGTCATTCATTGAATAAGTACTTCCTGTTCTATTATTATAATCCTCGAGTCGGATAGGACGAATCTGAAAATAACCAACTGCATCCTCGAGAGGATTATAGGCAAGAGTATCGAACTGTGTCTCGACCATCCCTATAGCACGGACAAGATTTTTGTAAGGCTCAACAGGAGAGGTTCTTACAAGGATTACAGATTTATTGGTTGGTGCAAATACCCTGAACGTCAAAACCAGCAAAAAGGTAATCATGGTTATCTTTTTAAAAATAATTTTCATAATGAATTCATAAAGAAAGTGAGCAATAAACTTTTTGGAGGGATGTTGCAGTACCTGCAACTTGTGAGTTTGAAATTCCTCTGTTTTGAGAGAAATAAATTTCCAGTTTCATATTTAATATCAAGTCAATCATTACAATAAGAACAATGATCTCCCTGAAATGTTTAAATTGGTAACTAAATGTTATTCACAACTGGTTTTAATAATGCTCCTTTGCAGATTATATTTTATTCCGCAGACAAATGGCACGGATAACGAACTGCTCCATTGCTGCCATTCTCTAACACCGAGAAGAGGTTCTTATAATTACCTGGGAGTTTCAGGATAAAAAAGACGATACGCTATGACCAGAAAAAGAAATGAATGTGATTACTCTTTAAACAATTTTACATTTAAAGCTGTAGGTCCTTTGGGGCCTTTCCCAATTTCGAAAGAGACTATATTGTTTTCCTTAATTGGTTCCTGGAGATTATTGGCATGAACAAACACGCTTTGTTTGTTATCCATATCGCGTATAAATCCAAAGCCTTTTGAATCATTAAAAAAGGTTACAACTCCTTTTCGTATATAACTTGCTTTTTCGGCCGGAGCATTTTTCCGGGTTCCTGTTTCGATATTTTCTGCTTCGACTTCAATCTTTCTGTTTGGATCGGGTGGTGTAGAGGAAATTTTTCCGTACTCATCAACATAGGCAATCATATCGGCAAAGGTACTTTTTCCACTCTCCTTCCTGATAAGCCGTTTCTTTTCTTTTTCTTTTCTCTTTTTATCCTTCTTGCTTTTTACTTCCTTTTTGTTTGATGTTTCCTGCGATCTACCCATGAAATGATTTTTGGTTCGTTAATAACTATACTTTAAGCCGAATTTCCTCAAAGATAAGCTTATATTTCGGTTATTACTAGCAAATCTACAGTATGGAATTCCTATTATAAATTATCGGATCCAATTTGTGATTAACCTTTCCGTCTTAAAAAATCAACCGATCCTTAAAGATGTCATAGATAATGACCCCATCAATGTCTTGTCATTAAAAAATTCAATGGACTCATTCTCTTCTTTCAGAGCGAGCGAGTAAAGCAAAGGAATATAATGATCGGGTGTCGGTATTGCCATCTGCACCTCCCTGCCAAGAGCAGTATAGTTTATAAGTTTTTTATGATTATTGTCCAATATCAAAGACTTCAGTAATTCATTCGCACTGATTGCCCAGTCAAAACCATATTCAGCATCATTTGCGTGATCCCAGGATAACAACCGGAGATTATGAACAATGTTTCCGCTTCCGATTATAAGGATCCCCTTTTTCCGCAGATAAGCAAGTTCCATTGCAAGTTCATAGTGACGTTCTGGAGTCAGCCGGTAATCTATGCTCATTTCAATTAGAGGAATGTCAGCACCGGGATAGATATTCCTTATAACGCTCCAGGCTCCGTGATCCAGCCCCCATTTATAATCAAGACCTATAGCCGAAGTTCGCAATGTATTTTTTACATCAAAGGCCAATTCAGGACTTCCGGGCGCCGGATACTGAACATCATACAATTCCTTTGGGAATCCTCCAAAGTCATGAATTGTAGACGGGCTGGGCATTGCGGTAACCATTGTGCCGCCTGTTTCCCAATGCGCGGATATGCAAAGAATTGCTTCCGGCCTAGGGATGGATTTGCCAAGTTCTCTCCAATTAAGGACAAATTCATTTTCTTCAATCGCATTCAGCGGACTCCCATGCCCGACGAACAGCAAAGGCATCAGCGCTGTGCTGATACCTGAAGAAATAAGATTATCAAGCTTATTGTGATTCATGACTCTGACACCGTGGATGAAACAACTGATTCTTCCTCTAAATAGTCATCAGCGGCTTTTAACAGTTGAATATCGCCTGTAATCCTGACTTCTTCACCGACAAGAACTCCACCAGCCTCAAGAGCAGCATTCCAGTTCAATCCCCAGTCTTTCCTGTTGATTTTTCCGTCTACAGAAAATCCTGCTTTTAAATTGCCCCAAGGATCAGTCATTAATCCTCCGAATTCCACTAAAAGGAGGACTTGTTTTTTAATCCCTTTAATGGAAAGATTACCTGTCAGTTCGTACTTATCGCTTCCCAGACTTTTTAATCCGCTGCCATCAAAACTGATTTCAGAATAATTTTCAGTATCAAAGAAATCAGCGCTTTTTAAATGATTATCCCGGTCAGACATTTCAGTATCAATAGAATTACTTTTTATTGAAACAGAAATAACAGATTCGGTAAAATCATTTCCATCAGTTATCACCTCACCTTCAAATTCCCTGAAATTACCAAATACATTTGATATCATAAGGTGTTTTACCTTAAACCCGATTTTGCTGTGCGACGGGTCTATTGACCATTTTGTTTTTCCTTTAGTTTTCATTTTCGTATCGATTTTATTGTGATTAAATATCAATTAATAACCTTTAATTATTTTGCAATGATTAGATAATGCAAAACTACAACATCATGTAACGATGATGGTAATAGTATTTGGAAAAGGAGTGGTACTTTTAGGAAAGAAGAATTTTTGACATTTCCCTGAAACGTGTGGGTGTTATTTCCATCCTTGATCGGAATACCCGTGTAAAATATGATTTTTCATTATATCCCAATTCATATCCTATTTCTGAAACACTTTTATCGCTGTACAAAAGCATCCGCTTTGCTTCTATCAATTTTCGCGTTTCAATTATTTCAGATACGCTTTTCTGAAAATTGTTTTTGCAGATAATGTTCAAGTTACGTTCCGACATATTCATTTTATCCGCATAAAAAGAGACTCCTTCATTACGCCTGTAATTGTCTTCAAGGATCCTGAGAAAATTATTAAATGCAGTGCTCTGTGATATTTTTATTTCATTCGCAACCGGGATATTTCTTTTATGTTCAGCATCTACCATAGAAATAAGCCCACTTACGAGATGACGGATAGTGGTCATGTCAATAACTTCGTGCTTGTATTCTGAGTAGATGATCTGGCACAGACTTTTAAACCTGTCAATGCACGGACCGGGTGAAAGAGGTATATTAGTGAATGTAAAAAAATTTGAATAAAAATTCAGCTTTGAATCGGGTATAAATTCTGTCTTATAATTAATAACCCACCCTCTGAGATCTTTCTGCGGAACAATCCTGTGCATCTTTCCCATTGAAATATAACATGCAAATGGTGCTTTTAAAACCTCTACCCTGAAATCAATATAATGTGTGAGACTTCCCTCGGTGATGATTATAAGTTCTTCAAAATCATGAAGATGTGAATTATATTCCTTTGAGGCTATATCTTCAGCAAGTTCTTTTGATATTTGTAATATCCGAAACAGCTTATCCATAATTGCGAATTTACTATAAAATCAGCAGATATGATCAGGATTTTAATATGCTCAAATATTATTACGTCAGGGTTAACTGTTTCCCCGATAATGGTGTTCATCTTGCTGGTTAAGCACGTATATTATTAACATTGATAAATATTGATTAAACAATAGGCTTAATTTCTTGTTATTCACCTGTAAGACTGAAGTATGAATAAAGATATATCCGGAACAGCTATGAAGACGAATAAAGGATTAGGTTTATTGATTTTTGGTACTGAAGACGACAAAAAGGTAATCCTGGTGAGGCTGACTGTAGGTCTGATATTTCTGACAGAAGGAATTCAAAAATATTTATTCCCTGATATCCTGGGAACGGGAAGGTTCCTGACCATCGGATTCAGTCATCCTGAATTCTGGGCATATTTCACAGGCGCTTTTGAAATTGTTTGCGGCAGTCTGATCCTTATCGGGCTGATAACGAAACTTGCCACTGTGCCATTGATTGTAATAATGATAACTGCATTCGTAACAACAAAATGGCCAATTCTCATCCATAAAGGCTTTTGGCAATGGGCACATGAATATCGTACAGATTTTGCAATGACCATTCTCCTGTTATATCTGTTAATATACGGAGCGGGAAGCTGGTCATTTGATTTAAAAATCCATGGAACATTAAAAAAGTAGAATATGTCAGTAACTAATAAAAAGATTATAGTTTTTTCTGCCATATTTTTCCTGCTTAATGGCCGGTCATTATTTGCAGGACCTCCATTTAATACTGACGATCCTGAACCTGTGAGTTTTAAACACTGGGAATATTATATTTCATCAATAAACAACAATCAAAGCGGAGTATGGTCAGGTACATCTCCGCACCTTGAATTAAATTACGGCCTGATCTCAAATGTCCAGGTGCACTTATTAATGCCAATGAATTATAATTATGTCAGACACCAGGGTTCTGATTTAGGATACGCCGATACCGAATTTGGCATAAAATATCGTTTTGTTCAGGAAACGGACAACGTACCTCAGATAGGTACTTTTCCTCTTGTTGAAATACCTACAATAAAAAACAGTGAATTCAGTGACGGCAAAACAAAAATTTTTCTGCCTGTATGGTTGCAAAAATCATGGGGAAAATTAACTACTTATGGAGGAGCCGGCTATTGGATAAATCCAGGAACAAATAATAAAAACTGGGTATTTTCAGGCTGGGAAATACAATATGACTTTTCCAGGATTGTAACACTGGGTGGTGAACTTTATTATCATACTGCAGACAACAGAAGTACAAATCCGGCAACAGGATTTAATCTGGGAGGTTCAATTAACCCTACCGAAAAATTTCACTTCATCTTTTCTTTTGGGTATACTTTATCCAGGGATAATACATTTACCTCTTACCTTGGATTATTGTGGACAATATAAATAGAAAACAGTTGTTCTGAAATTTACCTTCGTCTTAACCGCAGGAAAGTCAAATAGAAAGCAAAAGATAAATTTGGATCAATACTAAAGAATTACAACATTAGATTAATTTCCAGGGCAGCTCAATAAATAAGTCCGGAATTTGTTTCCTGAACTGAAAATTTAACTTTAGTTCTTCATCTTAACAGAGTTTTTTCATTTAAGGATAACCATGAATACAAAAGTATCATTTATTATTCCTGCACTTAATGAAGAGAAAAGAATAGCGGCTCTTATAGATAACATAAACCAGCTTGACAAAAAATATGATTATGAGATTATTGTATCTGATGGATACAGTGCTGATGAAACGGTTGAGATTGCCAAAAATAAAGGTGCAAAGGTAATCAACGACAATTATCATTCTCCGAAAACTATCGCCAATGGAAGAAATTCCGGAGCTTCAATTGCCTCAGGTCAAATTTTTATTTTTTGTGATGCCGACACTATCCTGAAAGATCCGGATAGTCTTCTGGCTGAAATATTTCTGGTTTTCCAAAACATAAAGATTATAGGCGGAGCCCCAAGTTTAAGTATTCTTCCCGATGAGACCATCCTAAAAGATAAAATATTCCATTACCTTTTTAACAGGATTGTCCAGTTCAGTTTTACGACTATAGTACCAATATGCGGCGGTCAGTGCCAGATCGTAAGAGCTGCTTCATTCAGGGAAGCAGGTGGTTATAACGTTAATATTGTACATGGGGAAGATTCTGATTTTTTCAGGAGACTCAGAAGAATCGGGAAACTGCACTTCTTTACCAGACATGTGGTTTATGAATCGCCAAGAAGATACAGGCATTTCGGATATATATTATTACTGATGCAAGGAGTTTACAGCCTTGTTTATCAACAGATTTTCAAGAAGAATGTATTCAAGGAATGGCGAAGAATATAAAAATCCTTTATACGACATGGCAACTGCTGCAAGAATTATATAAAATTACAGCAAAGCTTTTTTCCCGGACTGGATTAAATAATTTTAGAAATAAACAATAACCCGGAATCTGTGTTTTCTATTAAATACTGAAAATGAAAGACGAAACTTTTCAAAATCAAGAGAATGAATCATTATTGCCAAACCAGCCTTTTTTTTCAATAATTATTACTACATATAACAGGGCTCACATCTTAAAAAAAGCATTAGATTCTCTGATTTCCCAGACAGAATGTGACTGGGAAGCAATTATAGTAGATGATGAAAGTACTGACGATACATATTCTCAGGTACTCCCCTATATCCGGTCAAAACCTAAAATCAGATACATTAGAAATGCTCATGGTGGAGAAGCATTATCAAAAAATGCGGGAATTAATTTATCTGCAGGTAAATTCATCTCTTTTCTCGATTCAGATGACGAGTACGATCCAAATCATCTTCAGTTAAGGAAAGCAATTCTTTTGCAGGATCCCTCTATAAGATTCTTACATGGTGGCGTGACAATTATTGGAAATCAATACGTTCCTGATAGATTTAATCATAAAAAAAGAATCAACCTTAACAAATGTGTCATAGGTGGAACTTTTTTTATCGAAAGAAATCTTTTAATAAAGTTAGGCGGATTCAGACAAATAACAATCGGAACTGATGCTGATTTGTATGACAGGGCATTGGAGACAGGCGTTCTTATTAAGGCGACAAAAATACCGACCTATATTTATCATCATGAAAATGAAGATTCAATAACAAACATGTATTTTAAAAGAAGTTCAGAATTAAAAGTGACTTGATCCTGAAGTAGTTCTCCTTAATAATATGAAAACATGTTCAAAAGCTGAGGTCGAAAAATTAATAAAACTGAATTTAAAAGACCGGATATCTTACGAATTTTAGATTTCAAAAAAAATAAGCCTACTTTGGTCAAATTTAAATGCTTGTTTTAATGTATTATCCTACCTTTGGCAGATAAAAGGGAAGAACAACACTTTTTAAATAGTCAGATATTGATTCAAACATTTTGGCAAAATGCAAAAAATGAAGTTTGAATATAGAATTATTGCGGGCTATATAATAATTGGCTGCACCTGGATTGCATTTTCAGATAAAATTCTGGAGTATTTTATAAAAGATCCCGATCTGATAACCAGGATACAAACTTTCAAAGGCTGGTTTTATGTTTTGATTACTGCAGTTTTATTTTATGCATTATTAAAGAGTCACCTGGCTAAAATAAGAAATGCAGAGCAAAAAGCAATTGACAGTGACAGGTTAAAAACTGCGTTTCTTCAGAATATTTCGCATGAGATCCGAACCCCAATGAATAGTATCGTTGGTTTTTCTGCACTCCTGAAAGATAAAAAACTAACAGAATCGGAAAAAAATGATTATCTGGAAATGATTACCAGAAGTTCTGATCAATTATTGAACATAGTTAATGAAGTCCTTGATATTTCTCTTATAGAAACAGGCAACATAAGCTTGAACATAAGGAGTGTCAAGCTTAATGCCCTTATGGATGAGTTGTATCATTCTTTTAAACCATTAATTAAAAATAATATTTCATTTTCAGTGATAAAGGGCCTCTCAGACCATTTAAGTATAATCCTTACAGACGTAATCAAACTGACACAGATACTTAATAACCTTCTAAACAATGCAATTAAATTTACCGAGAAAGGACATATCAGATTTGGCTACTTTTTAGCAGACAATGAATTGCAGTTTTTTATTGAGGACACGGGAATTGGAATTCATTCTTCCGACCATGACAAGATTTTCGAACGTTTTCATAAAGTCGAACAGGAGAATATAAGGCTGTATGATGGAGTTGGTTTAGGGCTTGCAATCTGCAAAGGAAATATTGAACTTCTGAAAGGGAAAATATGGCTGGAATCGGAACCTGGCAAAGGTTCAAAGTTTATCTTTACAATAAGGTACGAGCCTATCATTGAAAAAGAGAAAATAAATACCCCAAAAAACTTTAAAATAAACAGCCTGAAAGAGCTGACAATTTTAGTTGCAGAAGATGACGAAATAAATTACCAGTATATAAAGGAAATATTTAAAGCTACAGGTGCAAAGATTTTGCATGCTGTAAATGGTGAAGATGCAGTTGAAATATGTAAGAATAATAAAGAAATAAACATTGCAATTATCGACATAAAAATGCCTGTCATGAATGGGTATGATGCAATTAAACTCATAAGAGGAATTCCGGCCCGACTTACCGGTAATAGCACAGACAGCATTTGCTTTAAGCAATGAAATGATAAAAGCTTTTGATGCCGGGAGCAATGATTATATTTCAAAACCATTTAAAAGAGAAGATCTGCTTGAGTTAGTATCAAAATACAATCTATCCGATAATAATTAATTCAGGAACACTGGAAGTTTACTTTTGGCAGGAGATTTGTTCAGTGTAAGCGAATTTAAAATAACTTACAAAATGAAAAAGATTTATTCCCTTGTAATTATAGCAGTATTATGCGCACAACAGATGGATGGCCAGTTTTTAAAAGATGCAAAAAAATTGCTTAGCTCTACAGGCAAGGGCCTTACTGAAAAAGACGCGTCCGATGGTATTAAGGAAGCCTTGGTAAATGGTACCGGACAAAGTGTGAAACTGGTTTCAGTACCTGATGGATATTGGGGAAATCCTGAAATAAAAATTCCATTCCCTGAGGAAGCCAGGGATATGGAGTCAAAACTAAGATCTATTGGAATGGGAAATAAAGTGGATGAATTTAATGAATCGATGAACCGGGCTGCTGAAAAAGCTGCAACTGAAGCAAAACCAATTTTTATAGCTGCTATTCAAGACATGACTGTAAGAGATGCTATTAATATTGTAAAAGGAGCAGATAACGCAGCCACCACGTACCTGAAAAATAATACATCCACTGCACTTACAGTAAAATTTGAGCCTATTATTAAAACTTCACTGGATAATGTGAATGCAACCAGATACTGGACCAATCTCATCACAATATATAATAAGATTCCCCTGGCCAAAAAAATGAATCCCGATCTGCCTGTGTACGTTACTCAAAAAGCCATTGATGGTCTTTTTATTATGATTGCAAAAGAAGAATTAAAAATCAGGAAAGATCCAATGGCAAGGACTTCAGATTTGCTTAAAAGAGTATTCGGAAACTGACTAGCAGTTCTTTAATAAGAATTTATATATTCCATGGTGTAAGGCTGCAAGATAAAATTCTCAGGTAGGGTTCATATGTATATATGTGTCGACCTGGAAAATTGTTATCTTGTATTTTTAACAAAAAAGAGGGTGTCAAAAGTTCTACCGGTAAGATTTAACCCTGTACCGAAAGCAATCGGTACAGGGTTAAAAAAGTAAATTCTGATACACCCTCTTCTTAAGCTGCTTACTTAAGTAATTTAAAACTGACCGGAAGTTGTTCAGAATTAAACAGTGACGGAAAATAATTCACCTCATTTTTGGTGAAATTCCCTGAGACTTCAACTTCTCCGCCTTCAATGACATTCCTTACCAACGGCCATGAATATACCCGGTCGTCAATAACAATTGCAATAACTTTATTCAGATTAACTTTTGTAGCTTCAGCAAAAATACTGGCAGAAGCAGATTTTAATTTTATTTGAATTTTACTGTCCTTTGGTTCTTTACCTGTTATGGTTTTCACAGATTCGACATCCGATCTGACCAACAATGGTTTTCCATCCTTATTGGTTTTTAATGCAAACAAACAATATCCCCATTTTTCTGATTTAGTTTCCCAAAAGAAAATACAATTATTTATATGAACATGTGCCTGGAGATATTCTTCAGTTTTCTTCATGTTTTCACTACTGGTACATCCTACACGAGGATCAGCTGAATTATTTGCATGATTAATATTCAGAAGCTTAAATAGTTTATTATCAGGTTTAAACAAATCTGATAATTCGTCATGTGTGAAAGTTTCATAAAAAGCCAGCTCACCCTTTGAAATCAGAAGCCCTTCTATTTCAGAAACGTCAGTGCTTTCCGGCAATTGAATTGTAATCTCTCCTTTATCTGTTGCAACATTGACTTCGGATGATTTAATTCCAAACAGTTTTAACCTGGTTGCTAAAATGTCTGCCGATTGTCTTAATGAAACAGAACTTACTTTTTTATCAGTGGGCTGTAATGTGATGATTTTTGTTTTTTCAGAAGTTTTCTGAACTGCAGAAGTCAGTGTTATTGAAATAACAATAGAAATAATTAAATATATTAAGTTCTTCATGATAATTGATTTTAAGTTAATAAAATAAAAAATGATCTCTTCAGAAACAGAGAAAAGTAATTAACTTAAATAAGGAGGTTCATCATTTTCGGGAGGAAAAATATGATAAAGGAGAATAAACTGAGGTATCTTGTGTGAACTTTGACATAAAGCTATAAGATGGGAGACTTTTATTCCCGTTTTTTTACTTTCGGATAATGGATTCCTGTTAAAAGCCAATAAATTAAAGTTATCCTTGTTTAATATCCAGGTCTTCTGGAATACCTGCAACCGGAAATACGAACCTGAAGCTGTACTATTCCCGACAGCAAACATGTATGCTGGAACCGGTTTCCTGTCTGATCCGGTAGAACTTTTTCCGGAATTATTAAAAATTAAAAGCCCGAAGAAGACAATCGCAATTAAAATGATTGAATCAAAATGAATAACTCTGGTATTTTCCCTGGTACTGAACATTTGTCAAAAATAACTCTTTTCCTCAGATAAAACAAAGAAAACATTTTCTGTTATTATTCATCTTTAGGTATTTACTAAAGCAAACCTTCGTGACATAATTAATAATTAGCGCTAAGCGATGGATTTTTATGCCGTTAATTAAATGTAATATTCTCCTGTTTCTTTATATTTACTAAGAATGTTGGAGTGCAGGGCTTAATTTTTTTCATTAAGATTTTTTACATTATGTAAAATACTTCTATTCAGGTTATCAGATACAATTCAAAAACAAAATAAAGATGTCTGTATATAAAGGGAAAATGGTAAAAACTGGCAACAGTATAAGTTTTTATTTTTTTATATCAGTTCTTATCCTGGGAAGTCTCTCATGCACAAATCAGGTGAGCAGTTTTGATTATATTTCAAAGTTCTACAGTATTCAGCTTTCCGACTCTGTTCCATTTATAAGGTCTTTCACTGTTGATGCACTTGGCAAATCGAATACAGGTAAGAATACGATTCAATGGAAAAAATCTTCAGACCGGGGAGATTATCAGTTACAGATAGTTTCTGTTTCAGAGGCAAAAATTTATAAAAAAGGTGGTGGTAGTATCCCTATATGGGATTTTAAATTTGAGCAAAATAAGTTCACCATAACCTCAAACTTTATGAAAAACAGTACAGATAAAGGTATTGAATTCAGGTTTGATAAAAACAAAAACAATACCACTCTGCTTGGCGTTATGGTGGGAGAAAAGAAAACCAGGCTTCCTGCAGTTCTTCATCTGCCTGACATGGGTTCATTTCAACTGGTTTCAGACAAACCGGGTTCGATTATTGGTTATGATGCAAGCCGCATTGAGGGTGAGAAATACATTTCGGTCGTTTTGCCTGAAGCCACAATAAGTCAGCCTGTAGTAACATATGCCTTTACTGCCACTTCTGTCTACCCTAGGTTTGCAGGCGTGGAACAGGAAAAGTTTAACGGACTGAGACGCAATTATATCAACCTGTATCAGGTTAATCCCAGGCTTGGGGTTTTGGCTAATAACTCATGCAGCGACCCATGCGCATTTACACTTTTTCTTTCATCGATGCTGGCACTGAATACTCCTCCTTCTCGCAGATTCATTATCTGCCCTTGATCTGCTCAGGATGTCGGTTGAGAGATACCTCAACGGAATGAAGGCTTATGGAATGTTTGGATACAACTCCGGCTGGGAGAATAAATATGCTGTTGTCGATAACAGTAAAGCGCAGCCTTACGATTATCTTGATACCTATCCATCACTGGTTATTTCTGCTTGTAATTATATAAAAGGCTCAAAGGATATCAGATGGGCAGAAAAATATTATCCGGCAATAAAAGCATGGATGGACAGGCAAATGAGAAGAGATTATAATAATGATGGTCTGGTAAAATATGAATTAAGCGGCAATTCAGGCTCATGGAACGGAGTGGTCAGACCGGCCAACTGGTGGGATACAATAGGTTTTGGGTATGAAGATGCTTTTAGCAATGCGCTGACATATAATGCACTGAATCTTATAGCGGTTGTATCTGAAATGATTGGCAAAGAGAATGATGCTGAACATTATATTCGACTGGCAAAAAAACTTAAAGGTGCTTATTTTAAAACTTTTTATAACCCAAAAACAGGGGTTCTTGCCGGATGGAAAAGTAAAGATGGTAAACTGCATGATTATTATTTTGTTATGGTCAACAGTATGGCAGTTTATTATAACCTTGTCCCTGAGAACAAGATAAAAGATGTTATGATGGCTATATGGAACAAAATGAAGGAAGTAGGATATAACGATTTTACTCTGGGCATTCCCGGCAATCTTGTGTCAATAAGGAGAGAAGATTATACTCATCACGATCCACGCTGGGGAGGAGGTGAAAAAGAGGATGGCAGTGATGCTTTTCAGAGATACGAGAACGGAGGCGCTTCTCTCAATTGGTCATATTTTACACTTAAAGCTTTTAAAAAAGCAGGTCTTGAAGAACAGTTTAATACTATATCAGATGGCATCCTTTCTGGTATTGATTCAGGCAGTTTCCAGGGTTCATGCACTGAGGGAGGAAATGACTAAAGACTGGAAGACCTGGAAAGGTGAATGCTGGGGCTATGAAGGCTTCCTGTGTGATGGCTACCTCGCATTGCTTGCCTTTAACCCTGACGATAAATAGAATTCATCAGTGATAAAGGACTTATATGGCGCCTTCATTTTTACAGCACACTTAATAATTACACTAAAAATGAACTTCAAAGAAGTCAGTTGATTAACTTACTAAGTTCATTTCCGTAATCAAACTGCAGATCTTCATGCAGATGAGTTACTTTTTTCCTGATCGTTTCTATTTGTCGGTTATAGAAATTCTGAAGTCCGGCATTCTTTTTAACTGATGGAGTGAATTTATTGAGTTTCGTACAAAAATAGATCATCAATTCCACTTCCGTTTCCTTTTTTAAAGAGTATCGGGAATACTTCCTGATAGTGCGTAAAATCTTACGAAAGCTTTTTTTAATCAGGTAAGGGCTTTTTCTGTTTATCTGAAGGAATTGCTCATCAATTTCCTCTTTTACACCTTCTGTGTACATTGCTTCATCTGCCGATTCGAAGAGAAGATAAGTCAGTAATTCTTTATTTTCTTTTTTGAATCTTGCAAGACGAAGACAGAGTTCCCTTAATTCTTTAGGCGTACTATCAGCCAGTTCGTCTTTAAGTTCTTTAATAGTAACAGCCTTCATTTATCTTGTAGAAATCTCAATTTATCACCCCTTTTCCGCTTCAGCCGGAGTCACTTTGCTTCCCTTTTTCTGGGGATATGAGCCGGGCAGGATCACATTTATAAGCTTCTTGCCCCATAAACCAAGCTGGAAACCTGCACCAAGGGCCAATATACTAAGCAGTATTGTTAATGGAAAAAGTCTTTCGACCGGGGCTATAAAAAATATTGCAACTGATAGCGAGAGAATTATCAGGCTGAAAATAATTTTAACCCTCAGTATAGGAGTAGCCAGGGTTTTGAACCTGGTCAGCCCGTCAATTACGCCTGTAATAATTGCTAATACAAGAGTGAAAGGGAACACAAATACTGAAAATATTAATACATTTTTAAGTACTTCTGGCTGAAATTGCTTAAAAAGGTTTGTAACAATTGCCAGAACAGGGATCACTATTACCAGGGCCTGAGACAAATGAATGGCAATCGGATGAAGATCAAAATTGAGTAGTACTAACCTGTTACGGGAAACTCTTTCCCTGTAGGGTTCAAAAACTTTTCTCGGCATTCCGCAAGCCGGACAAACGTCTCCGAGCTTGTCAGCTTCAATTACAAATCCGCATGGACGGCAACGTACAAGTTCTTTCATATTAGTAATGATTGATTTAACTATGCAAATTTAAAAATATAATGATTCTAAAATCGGTCACAACGAAATTTATTCCCCCGGTATTTTACAATAGATTAAAGAACAGATAAAAGATGTGAAATGAGTATATTGTCAGCCAGATAAATGGTCAAAATAAATACAATGAATGGAGATTATTTCCGTTATAACTTTTTCAAATATTCAATGTTATACTGACGTATTAATGATTTTTTGAATCAAAAAATAAATAGAAATATTTTTATCAAACTTTTAATTTCTTTTTGCATTGCAGTAATACTTTCTTCCTGTACAAAACTGGTATATATCAACAAGAATATTGCACCTGAAATTACTCTTGAAAAAGAACGTGGTCATGACATTGTATTTATCGATCTACTAGATTATACTTTGACCGCAAATGCCAAGAAAAGGAAAGGATAGGCTATCATGCGGGAATAATAGGTATGGTGGATGGTTTATCCTTATTTGCAAATGATTAGCTCATTTAGTTTCCAGGCAGGAGATATTATCTTAAAAAAAACATTGAACCCGGACTTCTTACAACATTGCTTTCGGTGAGTATTTTTAAAGTTATCTGTGACAGATTTAATTCCAATTTGCTGTTGGCTCTTGATCGGTGGACATTTTTTTCCAGGGATACAGTCGTTAACAATTATTATGGCAGAATTTATATGTCAATTAACTTCTCCCTGAATACAAGGTTTTTTCTTTCACTCTACTCTAGAGGAAGAAGGAGATCTGATAAACCGAAGTGAAGTTGACGGGTATTAGTTTTAGACCCAGATCCTCGTATCGGGACTTGCAATTCCGGTACCAACCCTGACAGGAGCAAGAGAAGAGATAGAGAATCTGGCATTTCCGGCCGGCAATGATTATGTCGTCAAGTTTTATCCCCAGATCATTTATGAAACAAAACAACTTTATACCGGAAGTATTTTTAAAGAATCGAATCGGTATATATTTATGAAAAACTGGGATAAAGCAACTGAATTGTTAAACAGGCTTGCAAAAAATCGTGATCCTGTAATTGCAGAAAAAGCAAGGCATAATCTGGAGGTTGTAAAAGAGGCATCAGAGGCCGGGAAAAAATAGATAATTGATATTCTGCTGTTGTAAAGTATCAAGTTTGAGATTTAAGGAACCGATTATTTCATGTTAAGAATAGGTGAGTTCTCTTTATACTGGATATCATTACTGTATATAAAAAGACAGCTGCCTCCTGAAATTTTTTCTATAATTTCTTTTGAAATTCCAACAGGCAAAGCCGGACAGCCCCAACTCCTTCCAAGGCGACCATACTTTTTAATAAATTCCTCACTTACATATTCAGCACCATGAATTACCAGTTCCCTTTTCCTTGCATTATCATTGATCCCTTTTTCAAGACCATCAAGCCTGAGCGAGTAACCATGATTGCCAAAATAGGTACCGGATGTCATAAAAAATCCCAGTGAACTCTTTAGCGATTCCGGCTTGTTGGAAAAGCTTATTGCATAATTATCTCCTGAGTTTTTTCCATGTGCAACTAAACATTTATATATCAGCTTTTTATTCTCAAGATCTATTACAAAAAAACGCTTTTCGGTCGAAGGCTTCGAAAAATCTATTATACTTATAATGTTTTTTTTATTGAGATTATTAATCCTGCTATAGCCGGTGACAGCAAAATTAAAGACTTCAAATGATATCTCTCTTTCCAGCCTGCACTCATGCCAAAGCTTATGAATATCAATAGCTTTATCTATTGGTCTATTGCCCGAACTTTTAAAGGCAAAAAAGAAAATAGCAATAATAATTATGCCGGAAATTTTCATTCACGATTGTCGACAGTAATCACAATAATTCATCAAATATAATATTCCAGATCTAAAAGTTGAAATTTTCAGGAAGCTGCTTTATTTATTCTTAATTATGCCCGAGCTGATCTTCAGTAAATCAAGTTTTTTTAAATTGAATTCCTTTGTTGAATCCCTCATTATCCATAAGACTACGCCGCTGATCAGGGCAGCGAAGAAGCACCACACTGATATCAGATATTGTGTAAAGAATATTCCGGTTATTAAGCATGAAAGGAACATTAATATCCCTAAAAGATGGGTTCTTTTTATACTTGACACAAAAAGCGGAGTG
>CAVVGP010000151.1:0-9354 GCA_963747625.1 uncultured Bacteroidales bacterium
GGATGTTCATAAGTTCTAAAAACTATTGATACACAAACAGATAAGTATAGTTATATTTAAGAAAAAACCCCGAAAAAGCCGGGAAAAGCTAAAAATCGGGGTAATTTCTTAAAAAAACTATGAGAAAAATACGAAGAATTTACGAGACTACCCAAGAAATTAACTTCGTCTCCCCGCAAAAAGAGTTTTCTCTATACTGGAACTCTTTCAGACAATCAGAATTAGGCCATATTCATCAGGCAATTCCATGGCAAGGACTTGCTAAGTCTCTTAAAATCAATGAGCACAGAAAGGGTCCAAGTAGGCTATTCAGTCCTCAGGGAATGTGTGCTCTAATGTTTTTAAAGAGCTATGTAGGATGCTCTGATCATAAACTGATCAGTTACACCCTTAATGGGAACATTGATTTTCAGATGTTCTGTGGGAATATTTTGGGACCAGATCGAATAGGTAATTGCAAGATTGTTGGTGCAATACGTTGTGAGCTTGCCAGACGCTTGGATATCAAATCACTTCAGGAAGTACTGGCAGAGCTGTTGGAAGCCTTATATATCGGGAACTAATATCATGCTGGAGGATGCGACATGTTATGAAACTTCTATGCGATATCCGACAGATGTCAAACTTTTATGGGAATGTACAGAATGGTCGTATAATCAATTGAAGCTTATCTGCAAATATTTAAGAATCAGGATACCACGCAACAGGTATGAGGATCAGTGGAAAAGATAAATAATTACAGTCACAAGCGCAAAAAGACTCATAAAGAGACTAACAAGAGATCGGAAGTCTTTTATACATATTGGATAAGATTATAAATCAGACTTTTAGATGTAGAACAGATGCATCAGGCCAGTTTAAATCTGCCTGATAAATATTAGTCCAGGTTAAAAATAGTCCGCAAAGTCTTAAAGCAGCAGCAGGAAATCTTTCAATCCGGGAAAACTGTTCCGGATAGTATTGTGAGCATATCAAAATAGTATATAAGACCCATTGTCAGAGGCAAGGAAGTGAAGTCAGTTGAGTACGGGGCTAAAGTAAATATGATACAATTTGATGGCATCAATTTTATAGAGCACATAAGCTTTAATGCATTTAATGAAAGAACAAGGCTGATAAAGTCAATCAGCTATGGACGAAGTCTCTTTGGCCAGATAACCCACATATCTGCCGATGACATTTATGCAACCAATAAAAACCGCAAGTATAGCACCACAGCAAAAATCATCACCAACTTCAAACGTAAAGGAAGAGCTGGCAAGTATGAAGATCAGCGAAAGATAATCAGCGAGAATTAGAAAGAAGCCAACATACGAATGGAAGGAAGCTTTGGAACCTAAAATAAACATGACGGCCTTCAACAATATCAAAGCCAGGACAGAAAAGAATGAGGTTTTGTGGATCTGCTTTGGAGTGCATACAGCGAATGCAGTCAGGATTGCCAAACGATTAGCTGTCTCAAGGGTTACAAGCTGCTTCCTAACCTTTGATCTTCATCGGATAAATTTATAACGATTGGGAATATTTTGCCCTATAATTAGGTTCTTGTCCCAAAATCAATTAAAAACGCGAAAAATGCACAGTAATAAAATAAAATGAGTAAAACTCAGGTCCAAATCGTACTGGTTTTATAAATTTGTCGTTACTCCTGAAAATCCCTAAATTGAATGTACCCGAACACCTTAATCCCTTAATATCTAGCATTCAGTGATATATAATTTTAAATTGAATGTGCTTCAAACCTTATACTAAATTTCCTTTTTGAGATATGATCTATACTGAATTGGCCTGAAGCCTCTGTTGAAATCAATAAAAACAGGAAACAGTAAATTATAGCTAATTCACCTCCATTTATGATAGGTAGTAATGCGTGTGTGCCATGAACAAACCAGTACGCATATGCCATTTCTCCGCTGCAAATAAGTGCAGCCCAACGAGTCAAAAGACCTACCATGACCAAAAAGCCTCCAAAGAACTCTATCGGACCAGCAACTAACACTAAGTATGTAGGTATTGCATGTCCTGCAGCTGGGAAAGAGAAAAGTTTCTGTGAACCATGCCTAGAAAAAGAATCCAATGGCAATACGAAGGATGGAATAAACCTGCGTCTCATACTTTGAAATAAACATTTTTGCATTCATCTTATTTAATTTTAAGTTGCCTATCATTAATATACATTTTAAAATACCCTATTCGCAATCAGTATTTATTGAAGTCAAAATAAGTCGGTTAAATTCAGAAAAAATAACTTAATATTACTAGATATTTTATTCCATCATATTTATTTATTGGAAGCCAACATATTGATCCTTATTTCTGATTAACAAATGTCTCTTGTCTTCATTTTTAACCTTAGCATTAATAAACCATTCGAATTATTTTGAAATTACTGTGTTGGCTTCTCCAAAGTAGTGTCAAGTTAAAATTAGAGTATAATTTTTCAAAGAATAGAAAATTACTATATTATTTATTCAAACGTGTCAATGGGAGATTATTAATGTACGAAATTTACATTAATCTTGAACCCTGAAAACCTATCTAAGGATTATCTATTAATTAAAAAAACGACATCCCCTAATGATATATTATAAAAAGCAGGAGATGTCGAAGAAGTTAATTCAAAGAGAATAATTCCGACTAAACAAATTATTTCATCAATAGTTCAAAAGATAAGTTTTGGATCTTTCTAGAAAGAAGCGGCATTTCCTGAATGAATAAACCTAACTCAAGTCCGAACTCTGTAAGAGCAAAAGAAGGAAATACCGCTATATGAAATTTTGAACATATTCAAATACAAGGTAATTTAAAATATCTGCTTAAGAACTCATTAATACCAATCAGTCACTATGAATGTTATAGGAACATTAGTGTCCCACGAAAAATTAAAACACAATTGAGCACTGCTGACTTCAATAATATACTCCACAGATTCTTGGGATTCGAATAGTTCCCTGATCGGAGTCTTGTCGAAAAGCGACATGCTGAGGATTCGAAGCACATCAAAGGTGCTTCGGTTAAGCTTGAGATCATGCTCAATAATAGCAACAAGGCAATAGGCTGTTATAACCGCATAAATTTGGATTCTGACCGCATTTTCGGTTACGCCCCAGAAAGACTTTATATGCAAATGTGTAAGCGGCAATTTACAATGTAGGAAAATTGGCAATTAAGGATGTTGGAAAAATAGCAATTAAGAATGTCACTTTTCCCACTTCAAACATATTAAAAAAATCAAAGAACAAAGGTTTTAATTAAAAATAGTTTTCCGGTTTTGTAAACGATAACTTTTGCCGGATAGCCTTACTACTTCACACCTATACAATAGCCTGTCCAGTATAGCTGTTGCAATAACTTCATCATCAAGCATTTTGACCCATTCTTCAGGACTTTTGTTTGTAGTCACAATAAATGAAGCCCGCTCATGCAGGTGATTAATAAAATTAAAAAGCTGTACCGCCTGTTTCTTTTCGAGAGCAAACATCATGATGTCATCAATGACCAACAGATGTGCTTTTAGGAGCTTATTGTACTCGATAAGAGCCGACCTGGTGATATCCTTCATAATAAGGGTTTCGTTGATTTGTTCCATTGACCGGAAGTAAGCTTTATATCCCTTTTTCAGGGCTTCATTACAAAGGCCGGATGCGATAAATGTTTTTCCGGTTCCGGAAGGACCCATCAAAACGATATTAAAATTTTGCTCCAGCCACTGGCATTCTTTCAACTGGTTTAATTGCTGTTTGCTGACGCCATTTATAAACGAGTAATCGTAGTGATCCAGGTCATGATTAACTGGCAGTTTTGCTCCTTTATTCCTTCGTTCAAGGTCACGCTGGCGTCTCTGGCCGAGTTCGGTTTCCAGGAGTCTTAATGAAAAATCCAGATAGCTGCATTTCTCTTCCGACGCAGTTCGGATCAGTTCTTCCAACTTATCCTGTATACCGCTTAACCTTAGCTGCCCTGCATATTCCTTAAGAGCTTGTGTTTTTGTTTCCATAGGCTTAGTTCATTAATGATTGATAATCTGATATGTCACTTTTATTTGGTATAATCTTATGAGCTGTGCGGTTTACAGTATCAATAACAATGGTCGGTTTAATTTGAGTCTCCTGGTTATGTCGTGCCTGGATTTTTTTCATCACACTTTCCAGATCTGTTGCCCGGTAAATTTTGTTTTCGATGCAAAAAACCATTGCCTGACTCATAACCTGCATATCATAGATCCCTGCAAGCTTTTTAATGTGCTGAAGCTGATCCCTTATGTACCGGGGCTTATCATGACGTATCTGCAGAAGATATTCTCTTGTCTGATCAGGATTATTGAACCGGCAGGACAACTCTTCTATTAATTGATAAATGCTTGAAGAGAAGTCTCTTTTATAATTGCTGCCACCAATAGTTTTTCCTTTTCCAGGATAAAGCCTATGCGATGCGATTTTGTTGTTACCGGCATCATAAATGATCAGCCGGTCATCGTCAGTTACCTCAGTCCACACAGCTGTTTTGGGAGGTTTATAGGTTCCCATAGGGACCCGGTAAAAGTTGGACTTAAATGAGATTGTATTGTCTTTCCTTACATTATAACTCCGTAATAGAGATTCCGGTTTGAAAGATTCTAAAACAGGTCTTAAATATGCTTTCTCAATGAGCCATTCCTGGTAAGGTATCTTATATGTGGAAGCATGAACTTTTGCATTGGCTGTCCTACTGAGCCAGGCCATGCACTGCCCGTTCAGTGTATCGATATTAACAAAGGTTCTGCCACGCAGGAAGTTGTATTTGACATATTTAACCACGTTCTCTATTTTACCTTTACTCTCGGGATCTGATTTCCGGCAAAAATGTAAATTAAATCCCCTGTAATCGGCATACTTGCGGAAAGCTTCGGTCAATACCAAATCTCCCTTGTTTTCATCAACAAGCAGCAAGGTATCCTGATCATATACGATTTCCAGGGTAATCCCTTCAATATACCAGAAAGCTCTATCATGAGCGGTTATGGCCGAAAGTGTTGTGAAGGGACTTTCTGAGAACCATACATACTTATACCTGGAGCGAGATAGTACCACACATAAAAAATAGACTTTCTTGCGTTTGCCTTCGTCGGTTGTCATGTTATATTCACCAAAATCTGCCTGTGCCTGTTTCCCATACGGCAACTCGTCTACCTGGGTATAGTCCCTGTTATTGAAGGGCTTTGGTATACCGTACTTACTTCTGACATAGAGCACGAAGTTGAAGACTGTCTTTGCGTTTACATCGATTATATCCTTAAAATTTTCCTTTAGCCAGTCATGTACCTGGGCCGCCGATGCATCTTCGCAGGCTTCTAACCTTGCTTTTACATAATCTTCATAGTGGGCCAGTATTTTATGCCGGGTGGCTTGAACCTCAAGAAAATCCTGATAATCCTCTTCGCTCATCGAAAGATATTTTTTGATGGTTCTGTAATCTGATAAAAGGTGTCTGCTTATTTGTGCAGTTGTTAAACCTTCTCTTTTTAATTTGTGTACTTCATAATACATAATCAATTTCAGCATTAGTTTTTTCATAAGGTAATTGCTGTTAGTTTGTAATCAGTTTAAAATAACCTAATTGCAGCAATTATCCTGATAAATTAGTAAATCAAGCCTGATAAATGGTGATTTACCTTTTAAAAATATGTTTCAGTGGGAAAAGAGAAGAATTCTAAAAACCTACATTCTTATTTGCTAAAAAACCTACATTGCTATTTGCTAAAATACCAACATTCTTATTTGCGAAAAAACCGACATTGTTATTTACCATTTACAGCAAATGCTGCTTGATCCACTTAAAAAAATTATGTAAAGCTTTACATAATTTTTTTTATGGAAAGCAAAAGATTATGCAAAGTACTGTACATATGAATTAAGATAAGCTTATCGAGATCAATCATTAACATGCTTTAGTTTTACATAAACACTTTATATAAATATTATTGCTTTTTTTAATTCTGGCAATGTTGCCAGAACTAAAAGCAGTAATATGAAACAATATCAAACAGTAGAAGAACTGATGGATAGCTGCGTTCAATATTTTGAGCAGCAATCCTATTCTCCGCTCAGAATTGATCGTTATAAGTTTTTATGGAAAAGCAAGCTGATTCCGTTTATGGTTCAAAAATCATTTTTGTATTATGATCCTTCGGTTGGAGAAGAGTATATCTGCTCTAATATAGCCGGAAGCATAGTCACTCCTTATGAACGGGACATAATAAGAAGTGTAAATGTATTGAATGAGTTCCAGGAAAAAGGGACAATCAGCAAAAGGCATTGCATACCTATTAAGCGGGAGTTATCCGGCCAGGTAGGTCTGTTAATGGATAAATTTCTTTTGTATTTGGAGTCATTGCGCCGTAACAGAATTACGATTTCAGATCACCGATTATATCTTTCCAGATTCCTTTTCTATCTGGAGAGTAAACAGGTTTATGCTATTGAAGAAGTCAAGGAAGAATACATTCTGTCCTTTGTGTCTACTCAGACTAACAATCAAATAGGTATAGTATCTACCATCAGATTCTTCTTTAGATTCTTATATGAGGAACACATCATACAGTTTGATTTATCCGCAGTCCTTCAACATTACAAGTGGGTCAAAAGAGAAAAATTACCCTCTGTATATACCGCAAATGAGGTATTCCAAATAGAATCATCCATACATCGAGAGGATGCTACCGGTAAAAGAAACTTTGCCGTGACCTTATTGGCCTCCGGCTAAGATTGCCAGCATCAGATATTGCTCACCTGACTTTCGGCAACATTGATTGGGAGAATAGCACAATTACATTATCCCAATATAAGCGGGAAAAAATTGAACTTCCTTTGCTGGTCGATGTAGGGAAAGCCATTATCGATTATCTGAAATATGGCCGCAAAAGATCAGCGTCACCAAAGGTTTTCCTTTATACCCGGGCACCCTTTACAGCCATGACAAACAATGCCGTTGCAGGCACGCTTGGCCATATAGTAGATGTGTCCGGTGTTGATACAACCGGCAGGAAGCATGGGGCACACTCTATGCGTCATAGTCTGGCCAGCCGTTTCCTGGAGAACCAGGAATCAATACCTGTTATCTCCGAGGCTTTGGGACACCAGAGTACCACCACCACCATGTCTTACCTTAGAATAGATGTGGAATCTTTGCGCAAATGCGCATTGAACGTTCCTCTTGTGGAACCATCATTTTACGAGCAGGAAGGAGGCGCCTTCTATGAATAAGTTCAATTACGGCAGCATCTATGCGCCTTACTTCAAGCAGTTTATAGTTATAAAGAAAGGTCTTGGTTACGTGTCGTTGCGAACTGAGTGGGTCTTCCTTGAGTTTGATAAATTCTTTATAGACAATCATATAACAACCTTTGGAATAACCAGGCAACAAGTTGAGGAGTGGCGAGCTACCAGAATAAACGATGCGCCATCCACAATTTGCACCAAATACTCCATCCTGTCACAGTTTTGTAAGTATATGTGCAAAGTTGGTTATGACTGTTATATCCCCAGAATACCTGCTAATCCTACCAGAAACAGCTTTACACCTCACATCTTCACTAACCGTGAAATGGCAGATATCTTCCAAGCCTGCGATAATATGCGATTGTATGACAAGCACATGTCCACCATACTGTTTATTGTACCGATCATTATCCGTCTGTTGTACGCGACCGGTCTTAGAATAAGCGAAGCCTTGTCCTTGAAGAACAGGGATGTGGACTTTAACCGGCGATTGTTAAAATGTCAAAAAGCAGAGAAAATCCAAAGCCCTTTGCTCCCATGTCTGATGCCTTAGAAGAGGTGCTGAAACAGTACCTGCATTATCGGGATCGGATGCCAATACCCCGTATCAATGATACCAACGGGTACTTCTTTGTGTCCCCTAACGGAACAAACTGTCGTCAAGGCAGTGTATATAACTGGTTCAGGAAGGCACTCGCCATATCAGGCATCCCGCACACAGGAGATCATCAGGGTCCTCGTGTTCACGATTTTCGGCATACCTTCGCGGTTCACTCTCTTGTGCAGATGGCTAAATCCGGACTGGATCTTTACTACTCATTACCTTTACTGTCAACTTTCCTGGGGCATAAATCATTAGGCGCGACCGATCAATACGTCAGGCTTACTGCGGAAATGTATCCTGATCTCCTTAAAGACGAAAAGGGTATTGGCACTTACGTTTTTCCTAAATCCAATAATCTGGCATACGATGGAAACGACTGACTTTGCAAAATATCTCAGCGCTTTCCTGACCAGGTATCTTGCGGGAGAGCGCAACTACAGCCCAAATACCATCTTGGCTTACAAGGATACTTTTGTTCAGTTCATAACCTTTATGAAAGAAAGGAAAAACATTGAAGTACAAAAGCTGACCCTTGAATGCATAACCAAGGACGTTGTCATCGACTTTCTTGACTGGATACAGGTAAACAGGCATTGCAGCAATGCGACGCGGAATTACCGTCTTGCCGCTCTGCGTTCGTTCTTCTGCTACATGCAATACGAAAATCCCGAAAGGATGTATGAATGGCAAAAAATACTATCCATAAAAGTTAAGAGGCACGAGAAACAGAGCATTAACTACCTGACAACTGACGGCATTAAGCTTATTCTTGAACAGCCGGATCAAAGCATCAAAAGCGGTCGCCGCAATCTTGCAATGCTTGCACTGATGTATGACAGCGGTGCGAGGGTGCAGGAAATAATAGATCTTACCCCGTCCTCTGTCAGACTTGACAATCCCAGCATTGTAAAATTATTTGGTAAGGGCCGCAAGGCCAGAATTGTACCATTACAGGAAGAGCAGACCGTGTTCCTGAAAAAATATATGCAGGAAAATAATTTACTGGAGCCATATTCCAACCAGTATCCGCTGTTTTCAAACAACAGGAAGGAAAAGCTTACACGTGCCGGTGTGGCCTATATCTTGAATACTTATGTGACCCTTGCCCGGAAAATCAATCCGCTTATTATACCTGAAACGATCAGTTGCCACTCTTTACGCCATTCAAAAGCCATGCATCTTCTGCAGGCTGGTGTGAATCTGGTATACATAAGGGATCTTTTAGGACATGTATCGGTTCAGACTACGGACGTATATGCCCGTGCTGACTCCAGACAAAAAAGGGAAGCTTTTGAAAAGGCCTATGTTGACCTTAATCCCAATGCTGCTAAAACAAAAATCTGGGAAAAGGACGGCAATCTGTTAGAATGGTTGAAAAGTTTAAAAAAGTAACAAAGTATTTATGCAAAGTGGTTTTGTAAAGTAAAAAGATTAATAGATTGATTATGAGGATACTTTATGATGCTACTTTGCATAATCTTTTGCTTTCCATAA
>CAVVGP010000152.1:0-10034 GCA_963747625.1 uncultured Bacteroidales bacterium
ATGTCAGTTATAATCCGCTTTAATTATTATTTTTACCAGATAATATCTGGTTCAATTTATGGCAAAAAGCAGCGGTAGGTTGGTTTCTCTTGATATATTCAGAGGATTAACCCTGGCATTCATGATAATAGTCAATACTCCAGGAAGCTGGAACTATGTCTATCCTCCCCTGGAGCATTCGAAATGGAATGGCTGCACCCCCACTGACCTGGTATTTCCTGCCTTCCTTTTTATCGTCGGAGTATCAACCTGGTATTCGCTTAAAAAATACGGGAATGAGATTAACGGGAGTTCCATTTTCAGGATATTCAGACGCACCGTCGCAATTTTTGCCGTTGGTTTGTTTTTGACAATATTTCCACATTTTGGAATGAATTATTCCAACCTTAGGATAATGGGAGTTCTTCAGCGTATAGCTCTTGCATACTGCATGGGAGCTTTAATCTGTCTTGCTGTAAGGCGTGAATATTTGTGGATTGTAATTGCAGTGCTTTTGCTTCTTTACTGGGGTATCCTGGCATTTTTCGGAGGTGCTCATCCTTACACCCTGGAAGGAAACTTTGTTCTTAAGGCGGACCTTGCTATTCTCGGCAAAAACCATCTGTATACAGGATTTGGAATTCCTTTTGACCCCGAAGGATTATTAAGCACTATTCCTGCAACAGGTACTGTAATTATTGGCTATTTCATTGGCGGAATGATAGGGAAAGGCGCTGCAAGCGGTAAAACAGTAATGAAACTCCTGCTGCTTGGCGTTGCTGCTATTGGACTTGGTTATTTATGGAACATGATCTTTCCTATAAATAAGCCATTATGGACAAGTTCATATGTTCTTTATACTGCAGGTATTGCAATGTGTTTTCTTGCTGTCATTTACCTGGTTGCAGACGTTTTAAAATTCCAGTGGTGGGGAACATTTTTTACCGTATTTGGCACAAATGCTATTTTTGCCTATTTTCTTGCCGGAGTCTGGACAAGGTTCTTGTTGATTATAAAAGTATCGTCAGGAAGCGGCACTGTAAATCTGTATGATTGGCTCTATTCAAAAGTATGCGTTCCCGTTGCAGGGAATCTGAACGGAAGCCTTATGTTTGCTGTAGTGCAGATGCTGCTGATTTGGGGAGTTGTCCTGATCCTTTACAGGCAGAAAGTGTTTATCAGGTTGTAAAGACAAAAGATAAAGGTAAAAAGACAAAAGGGACATACAATGAAATGCCCATTATTCAGTTAAAAGTAACAAGACAAATAAGTCAATGAGTGAAATTGAGATCGTAGAAGAGGATTACAAGGAAGTATTTGGGGATACTGATATTAGAATATACTGCATTACCACCTTCCGGTTCCGACAGGAAATATTTCAGAGTAACAGCCGGAAGGAAAAATGTCATTGGGGCATTACAATCCAAATCCTGAAGAAAATGAAGCTTTTATCGGTTTTACTAAACATTTCATATCGAAAGGACTGCCTGTACCTGAAATATACGGGTATTTGCCTGGAAAATTTGTTTATTTTCTTCAGGATCTTGGTGATATAAACCTTTTTGCATGGCTGCAGCAGAAAAAATGAAACTGGTTTTGACAATGAAGCAGAGGATCTATACCGAAAATTCTTGACAAACTGATTCTTTTTCAGATGAAAGGTATTGATGGTCTTGAACCTTGATCTCTGTTATCCTCACCGAAGTTTCGACAGGCAGTCGATGATGTGGGATATGAACTATTTTAAATACATGTTTCTTAAACTTGTAGCTGTTGCTTTTAATGAGCGCAGACTGGAACAAGATTTTAATTTGCTTGCAGATTTTCTTCTTGAGACAAGGCAGGATTATTTCCTTTACAGGGATTTTCAATCAGCAAATGTTATGCTAGTAGGGGGAGAACCCTGGTTTATTGATTACCAAGGTGGCAGGAAAGGTGCTCCGCAATACGATGTAGCTTCCCTTTTATATGATGCTAAAGCACATATTCCTGAAAAATCACGGGAGAAACTTCTTGATTATCATATAAATAATTTCTGTTCAGTATCTGGTGAGAGCAGAGCAGATTTCAGGGGATATTATGCAGGTTTCAGTATGATCAGACTCATGCAGGCACTTGGTGCTTTCGGATTCAGAGGTCTTTATGAGAAGAAACCAACATTTACCGGAAGCATAGTACCGGCGGTAAAATTATTAAATCAATTAATTGATTCAGGACAACTTCCAGTATCACTTTCAGAGCTGTTTCAGACAGTCAGGCTGATTCCTGGAGTTCAGATTTATAAGAAGTTGGAACAGGGAATGTCCGTTGAATAAGTTTTAAACTGATTTAGCGATATATGAAAGCAATGATATTTGCAGCCGGATTAGGTACACGGCTTGGAAATATTACGGAGACTTTACCTAAAGCACTTGTTGATATTAACGGAAAAACGGCCCTTCAACTGGCAGTTGAAAAGTGTTCTGCATATGGATTTAATGATATAATTATTAATGTCCATCATTTTGCGGATATGGTTGAAGATGAGGTAGCAAGGCTTAACAAAATGGGTTTCAGAATTTCTGTTTCTGATGAAAGGGAGAAGCTGCTTGAAAATGGAGGCGGTCTTTACAAAGCGAAGGATTTTTTTGATAAAGAGCCCTTCCTTCTTTATAATGTAGATATAATATCTGATCTGGATCTTTCAGTTCTATATAAATTACATCTGGAAAAGAAAGGCCTGGCCACACTGGCTGTAAGGCATCGTCCGGGAAATAGATTTTTGCTCATAGATAATGAAGGCCTGCTCAGGGGATGGAGAAATATTTCCACACGAGAACAGATATTAACAGGGGCGACAGATAAAGGACTTTCCGAAATAGCATTTTCAAGCATGCATATTGTTGAACCTGAGGTATTTCAATATATGAGTGAAGGTATTTATACTTTGATTACCCTTTATCTCAGACTGGCCGTACAACACAATATTTACACATTGACTCATGATGATGGTTATTGGGTTGATGTGGGTACACCCGAGAGCCTCAGTCATGTGAGAAGATTGCTCTTGAACACATAGGTTTCAGGCCTTCTCTTTTTATCGGGGAATTGCATCCTGAACTATTTTAAAGTTTCCAGAAAGTACGGGTGAAGAGTGTGAAAACAGTAATAATCTCGAGCCTTCCGATTATCATTATAACACTCAGAACTACCTTACTAAGTTCCGGCAAATCTGCAAAATTACTTGTTGGCCCCACACTTCCCAAGCCTGGTCCTATTCCTGCTATGCAGGTCGCAACTGAACTTGATGCTGTAACCGTATCGACACCGGTTATAACTATTATGATCGTTCCAATTATAAAAAGAAACAGATATAAAAGCACAAAAGAAATAATAGAAATATTGGCCTCCTCAGAAAGGGTTTTTCCGTTGAGTTTTATGAAAGAAACAGATTTTGGATGGTTTAGTTTGACAAAAATGTTTTTAATATTCTTAAGAACAATTAAATGCCTGGCCATCCGTATTCCGCCTCCTGAAGAACCTGTACTGGCACCTGCGAACATCAGAAGGAATATAAGAAAAACGGCAGCCCCTGGCCAGAGTAAATAATTGGCTGAAGTATAACCGGTACAGGTAATTATTGATATAATCTGAAAAAATCCTTCCCGGAATGATTCCTCGAATGTCCTCGCGGAACTTACATGCAGAATTATTGTAGCTATGGTACCGGCAATTATAATAACAGAGATATAGAACCAGAGTTCTTCATTCTGCTTCACTTTTTTAAAGTTAAACTTTACGATATAATAGTAAATAACCTGGCTTGTTCCAGCCAGGAACATAAATATCATTACAATATATTGGCTGTATGATGAAAAATGAGCCAGGCTGTTATTTTTAGTTGAAAAACTACCTGTTGCCACAGTCCCGAAAGAGTGACAGATACTATCAAAAAGATTCATGTCACCAAAGTTCAGGAGCAATATTTCAGCGAGGGTAAGTCCAAGGTAAATAAATAAAACCCTGTAGACTATTGCTCTTGTTTTCTGATGAAACTTTTCTTTCATTGATGACTCCGGACTGAATAACTGGTAACCTGCTGCCCTGAGGGATGGAAATATAATTACAAGTATTAATATCATTCCGATACCTCCAATCCAATGAGTCAGGCTTCGCCAGAAAAGAATTGAATGAGGAAGTATTTCCACATTTCTCAGAATAGAAGAACCGGTTGTGGAAAAACCAGAAGTGGATTCAAAGAAAGCATCAATAAATGAAGGGATAGTACCACTTATCAGATAAGGTAAAGTACCTAGTAAAGAAAAGACAACCCATGAAACGGTGACCGCAAGAAATCCATCCCTGTTGCTGAATTTTTCTGAATCAGCCTGCCTCGAAATGAAATATAAGATTACTGAGAAAAAAAAAGTTATTGAGGCAGACAAAAAAAACGGAGTCGGAGATTCACTATAAATAAAAGCCACCGGCAGACAAAAAAGAAACGATATAGTTTCAATTAGCAGTATTGTGCTCAATATACGGATAATCAGCAAAGAATTGATCAGCTTCATATTCAGGTCACAGTAGTTTACTGCTACAAATATAGTTAGAATTAGCTTTGTTATTCTTTTCTCTTCCCTTCAACATTCCATTGCTATTATGTATGATATAAGTCTGTTGACAGGTCATTTTATTGTCTTATCTTTGGATCAGTTAAGATGATAAATGTTTATTATACTGAAAGGCATTGTTATAAATAAATTGATTTTCAGAAATTTTAAAATTATTATTCAATAAAGTTTAAAATATGGGAAAAGTATTAGTGATCGGTGCCGGAGGAGTTGGTACAGTCGTTGTACATAAAATGGCATCTTTGCCTGAGGTTTTTACGGAAATAATGTTAGCCAGCAGGACACAATCAAAATGTGATGCAATTGCTGAAAAAATCGGGAATAACCAGGTTAAAACCGCTCAGGTGGATGCTGATAAAGTACCGCAACTTGTAAAACTGATAAAATCATTCAATCCTGATATAGTTGTAAATGTTGCCCTGCCATACCAGGATCTGCATATAATGGATGCCTGTCTTGAGACCGGAGTTGCATATCTCGATACGGCTAATTATGAACCGCTCGAAGAGGCCAAATATTCCTATACATGGCAGTGGGCTTATTTTGACAAATATAAAGAAGCAGGGATAACCGCAATTCTTGGATGTGGTTTCGACCCGGGTGTAACATCAATTTATACTGCTTATGCTGTCAAACATCATTTTGACGAAATGCATTATCTCGATATCGTCGACTGTAATGCAGGTGATCATGGAAACCTTTCGCCACGAACTTCAATCCTGAAATCAATATCAGGGAAGTGACACAAAAAGGTAAATACTGGGAGAATGGTAAATGGATAATGACAAAACCGCATGAAATTCATAAGCCATTAAATTACCCTGAAATCGGTCCAAAAGAATCTTATTTAATTTATCATGAGGAACTGGAATCACTTGTTAAGAATTATCCGACTCTTAAAAGGGCAAGATTCTGGATGACATTCGGACAGGAATATCTTACCCATCTGCGGGTAATTCAGAATATTGGAATGGCAGGAATTGAACCTATAATGTTTGATGGAAGGGAAATAATTCCGATACAGTTTCTGAAAGCAGTACTTCCTGATCCCGGGGAACTCGGCGAAAATTATAAAGGATGGACTTCCATCGGTTGCGTATCAAGGGAATGAAAAACGGGAAAGAAAAAACATATTATATTTACAATAATTGCAGTCATGAAGCAGCCTATGCGGAGACAGGAGCACAGGGAGTAAGCTACACAACAGGTGTTCCTGCGGCAATAGGTGCAATGATGTATCTTAAAGGAATCTGGAAAAAACCGGGTGTTTTTAATGTTGAGGAGTTTGATCCGGATCCCTTTATGGCTGAACTGAACCGTCTGGGCTTGCCATGGGTGGAGCTGCATGATGTGGATCTGGAACTTTAATAAAACAATCTCAGCGCACAGAGCATAAACATGAGTTGGAGCAGGGCAAGCGTATAAAAAGCAATTTACGCAGTGGTAAAATATGAGTAAGGTGAGATTTCTTTGTGACTTTTGTGACATCTTCGCGTACCTTTGCGGTCAAAGGATTTCAAAACAATGATTTAAATGTCAATAGATTATACTAAAATACCGTCTCCCATGTTATGTAATTGATGAAGAAAGATTCCGGAAGAATCTTTCACTCATCAAGCATGTTTCTGATGAATCGGGTGCTGAAATAATACTTGCATTTAAAGGGTTTGCTATGTGGGGAGTATTTCCCTATCCTGCAGGGAATATATCATCGGCGCAGCTGCAAGTTCTGTTGATGAAGCCGGCTTTGTTTTGAAGAGATAGGAGCTCCGGCTCATACATATTCTCCTGTTTATCAAGTGAGGTGATTTTAATTCAATTCTGAAATATAGTTCCCATGTTAGCTTTAATTCGCTGGCACAGTTCAGGAAATATTCAGCTGAAATAATTAAATATACATCCAAAGATATCAGCCGGATTAAGGATAAATCCTGAATTTTCAGAAATAAGCCATGGTTTATACAATCCTTGTTCTCCGGGATCACGACTCGGGATAATTGCTGATGATCTAAGTGACAAATTGCCTGCAGGAATTGAAGGACTTCATTTTCACGTACTTTTTGAATCAGACTCATATGCTCTCGAAAAAGTACTACATGTGGTGGAAGATAAATTCGGAAAATTTTTTCCCCAGTTGAAATGGATAAATATGGGAGGCGGGCATCTTATTACCCGAATGGTTATGATACCGGGCATCTGATAAAAATTCTTAGACAATTCCGTGAGAAAACGGATCTTCATATAATTCTGGAACCTGGCAGTGCATTTGCCTGGGAAACAGGGGAACTGGTTGCCAGCGTTGAAGATATAGTAGAAAACCAGGGAATTAAAACTGCTATTCTCAATGTCTCCTTTACCGCTCATATGCCTGATTGTCTTGAGATGCCTTATAAACCAAAAATATTGGGTGCGACTGAACCGGTTCCCGGCAAACCAACTTACAGAATCGGAGGAAATTCATGTCTGTCAGGTGATTTAATGGGCGAATGGTCATTTGAAAAAGAACTTGATTCCAGGTGACAGGATTATATTTCTTGATATGATCCATTATACTATGGTTAAAACAACAACATTTAACGGTGTGCATCATCCTTCAATAGGCATCTGGACAAAGGAAGGTAAATTCAGGTTAATAAGGGAATTTGGTTACACGATTATAAAAACCGTTTATCATAGTAGAAACATTGCGCCATTAAATTGTCAGAGTCTCTGAACTATCATCATTTTTTCCTGTTAATCGTAATATCAGTAACAAACATTTTATCGGTGACGATAACAGCGTTTACGATTTTTTCAGCTACCTCGGCAGGATCCATAAAACTGCTTATATCACGTTTTTGTCCGGGAATATTCCAGAAATTTGTTTTCATGCCACCGGGATAGACTGCAATAATATTTCGTTTTGTCCCTTTAAATTCAGTTCTGAGTGCCTCAGTATAACCTCTTGCACCCCATTTTGCGGCACAGTAGATAGTCTCTTCTGCCCTTCCTAACAGAGCTGATGTTGACATAATATTTACAATTGTAAGTTCTTCATTTTCAGGTGTTAGTTTGAGTATTTCAGAAGTCAGAAGAATCATTCCCTTAAGATTGGCTTCAAAGACGTGTCTCAATTAATGCTGATGTTGAGTCATGCGCTTTTGTGAAAAGCCCCATTCCGGCATTATTGAAAAGATATTCCACCACATATGACTTTACTTGTGAGAAATTCACCAACTTTTCTGACATCTTCTTCATTTCCAATATTGCAGATCAACGATTCTGCCAGAGCAACTCTTTGAAAGCTTTTTGAGTCTGGATAAAGCATCATTGAGCTTTACATTATTCCTGCCAAGGATCAGAACATTTTTCCCCGATTTAATTAGAAGTCTGGCAATTTCCAATCCCAGACCGCTCGTTCCTCCGCTGATTACTGAGATTTTTTTCATGTTATTTTATGGTCTTATATTATTGTTTAGAAATTCTTTTTTGACACTAAGTGCTCCGAGACATCGGAAACTTGATGTGACCTGAGAGTAAAAATATATTCATTTTGCCAAAAAAGTAACACAAAGTAACCTTAGTGCCGCATAGTACTACAAATTAACACAAAGTAACAGAAATGAAAAGGTCATAAGTGCTCCTTTTATAAAGTAATAATATCATAATTTATTTTTCTTTTATTTACGGGTGACCTTCTGCATGATTATCTGAAAGTCTTCCTGCTTCTTATACTTTTGCCACTCAATTTCAGATTATGCATAAAAGCCGCGTAAAAACCAGGGCACATCTTTCACTTCTGGCAGCCAATATCATTTACGGGCTTAACTATTCAATAGCTAAAGCGGTAATGCCTGATCATATTGATCTTGTCATGATCGTTTCAGCCTTGCTTATCTTTGGAGGGGTATTTGTGATGTCTCAAAAAAAGAACTACCAGTCATCTGTAACAAGTAGCTTAAATGTCAAACTCTGAAATGTGAATATTATTATCTGTTTATCACTCCCGAGCCAATCAATTCTTCCCCGTCGTACCAGGCAGCAAACTGGCCCGGTGCAATGCCACGCTGGGGTTTATCAAAAATAATGTACATTCCGGTATTACGACAAAACAGTCTTGCAGTTTGTAAAGGCTGACGATATCTTATTCTTACCATATAATCGCGACTTTCCCCTTCTTGCATTTTTAAATCAGTTCTGATCCAGTGTGTTTCATCATTTCTTATGAAGAGCCCTTTTCTGTTTAGTCCCTGATGAGACTGTCCTTCGCCAACATAAACAACATTCTTTTCCACATCGGTACCAATAACAAATAGGGCTTCCTTATGGCCACCAACGTTTATACCTTTTCGCTGGCCGATTGTAAAAAAATGTGCACCGTTATGTGTCCCTATAATTTGTCCCGATGATGGCTTATATTTATATGGTTCAGATAGTTTTGCCAGTATTTTTTCAGACACCTCTTTTTCAGGCAAACCATTTATCACATCAGGATAATTATAAGTTTTATCCCTTTCAGCACCCTCAGTTATATCAGATATTTCAACAATATTGCCTTTTAAACCGGGTAGCGAGCTTGACGCTCGCGTTTGTGGCCGAGGTGGAGAACACCGTGCCCAGAACGCTTCCAAGGCTGACCCAGAACAGCGCGTGCCCGGGCGTGGCCACCAGCCAGCACGCCGGGCACGAGGCTCCACAACAGGTGGCTGAACTTGAGCACCCGCTTCACGCCGAAGCGGTCCACCATCCGACCCAGGCGGCGGGCCACCAGGAACGTGGCCAGCAGGCCGGTAATCGTCATGGAGAACATGCCCGCCCAGGAGGTCATTCTTGAACCCGATGTTCTCCAGGAGGTAAAGCGTGGCCAGGGAGCCGCCGAGGGACTGGCTCAGGTTCCATGAGGCAGTGAAGACCAGCCAGGGGCGGAAGCGACGGTCTCGCAGGGGAGTCATGATGCCGAAGGTGGCGCGGCGGAGCCAGGCCTTCGGCGCTCCACCGCCACCTGGCGGTCGGCGGCTCGGGGATGGACTTGTGGATCAGCAGGTCCATGAACCCCACGCAGCTCGCCACGACGAGGATCACGGCGGCCATCCCGGTCTTGTACTCGGCGGGCACGAGGTCGATCAACAGCCCGGTCGGCAGGACGGCCAGCGTAACCACCAGAGAAATCCAGCTGTCCCGCCTTCCCCAGAACGCCCCTGCACTTCCTTGGGGATGATCGTGACGAACCACCCGTACCACGGGCCCGGGGACAGGTTGCCGATAAGGTCCCCACGCAGATCGCCGCCATGAGCGCGAGGCCCGCCTCGGGCCGACCCGCGGCCCACAATGCGAACGCCGTCACCACGCCGGCCATGCGCAGGAAGCGGTCCGCCAGCGCAGTCCAGAACCAGAACACACGCCGCGAGCCCAGGCGATCGGCAAGAATGTTAGCAAGACCAACGGTTCAGGCGTCAACATAAACAT
>CAVVGP010000153.1:0-10815 GCA_963747625.1 uncultured Bacteroidales bacterium
AATTGCCGAGAGGATCATGAGAACATCCGCAACAAATATCTTAGCCTGTGTAAAAATCTTCTGGAGTGGTCATGGCTTAGAAGAGGTAGACTGGATTTTGTCCCTGAAAGGCTTAATGTAAGGAAGAAAATAGATAGCTGTATAGATGTTATGGCTGAAACGGCAAGGAAAAAGAGAATCGATGTAAAAATTTCAATTCCTGATGAACTGGAGGTATTTGCCGATGCACACATGTTTGAAACCGTAATGCGCAACCTGATATCAAATGCGATTAAATTTTCGGGCAGAGGCGGACATATTGCCGTGGCGGATTTTATGCAAATGATAATTCCACAGAGATCAAAATAAGTGATTCTGGTATAGGTATTGATGAGGAATTAAAAAACAGGTTATTTCAGGTAAATGAGAAGACCAGCAGACCTGGCACAGAAGGCGAATCCAGCAGTGGACTGGGTTTATTGCTTTGTAAAGAATTCATTGAAAAGCATAATGGCAGAATCTGGGTCGAGAGTGAAGTTGGAAAGGGAAGTACTTTCTCCTTTAGCATAAGTAGACTGAAAAAATGAAAAGCCTGAAATCTTTTGACGGAAATTATCTCTTCAATAATATTTAATGGCAAATATTAAAAAGCTGAATAAAACAAAATGAAAAGTAGCCGGTAAATATGAAAAGGAATATGGATTTTAAAATACTTGTTGCAGGTGACTCTTCTGAGTGGCTTTCAATAGCAGTGATAGCTCTAAAAAATGAAGATTACAATGTGTTCTCAGCTAAAAACGGATCTGATTGCATGGAACTTCTTTACATGGAAAATCCAGATATGGTGCTTCTCGATGTAATGTTGCCCGATGTTAGCGGAATTGAGCTGTGCAGGAGAATAAAAAATGATCCTGCATATTCTTCTGTATTCATTATTCTGTTATCTGAATCAACGGCAAGCTCTGATGATGTATCTGAAGGCCTTGAAGAAGGGGCGGATGGTTATATAAGCAGACCGGGCGGAAATCGTGAATTGCTGGAACGAGTCAAGTCAGCGTGCAGGATAATATCAGTTCTGAAGACAAACAACTGTGCCAGGATACTACTTCAAACAAGTATTGACAGCCCTGAGGATATAAATATTGCAGCACTTGATAAAGAATATAACTATCTGGCTCTGAATAAATGCCATAGGGATAATATGTTAAAAACTTACGGGGTAGATGTGAAACCAGGAATGAACCTTCTTGAGTGCATTTCAAATGAAGAGGACATTTTAAAATTAAAAGTTAATTATGATAAAGCTTTGTCGGGAATTCATCATCGCACAGTTGAAGAATTCGGGGACCTGAATCGTATCTATTATGAAATCACTTATAATCCTATCTATAATGAGTTAAATGAGATAATAGGCGTTACTTCATTTGCTTATAATGTTACTGAAAAAGTGAATATTGAAAAATCATTAAAAAGAAGTGAGGAAAAATTTAAGAAAATATTTATAACAAATCCCGATTCAATAAATATTAACCGGATTGATAATGGCATGTTTGTATCGGTGAATGAGGGGTTTACAAAAATAACCGGTTATTCAGAAGAAGATATTTTCGGTAAAACATCTGTTGATTTGAATATATGGACTGATCCGACAGATCGTGAAAAACTGATCAGCGGTTTCAAAAGTGAAGGAAATATTGTGACTATGAACGGTACCTTTAAAAGGAAGGATGGATCAGTAAGAAATGGCACATTGACTGCTTCAAAAATTTATTTCGATGGTGTCCCACATATTTTGTGCATTACAAGGGATGATACTGAAAGGAAGCTTGCAGAAATGGCTCTTGAAGAGAGAACCAATGAATTACAGAAAGAGCTCGAGGAAAGGAAAATTGCTGAAAAGGAACTTAAAGAATCGCATAAACAATTGGAAATAAGTAGATTAAAGACTATGAATCTGCTTGAAGAAATCAGAACTGAAATGAATCAGCGACAAGAAGCTGAGGAATTAATCAGCAAGCGTTCAGAGGAACTGTTCTTAAGTGAAGAAAAATTTAAAAATGTATTTGAATTTGCTTCAGTTGGGAAATCAATGACATCACTTGGATGGTAACAATCATGCCAATAAGGCATTTTGTCAGTTATTGGGTTATACCAAAAAAGAGTTGAAGGATACAAACTGGAAAGAATTGACATATCCGGATGATATTAGAAAAAATGAAGAAATCGTGCGTAAGTATTCTTAAAGGCGACAAAAAATCATCGCGCTGGGAGAAAAGATATATGAAAAAAAATGGAGATATAACATGGGTCGATATTTCCACCTCTCTTCAACGTGATCCAGCAGGTAAACCTCTTTATTTTATTTCCACCATCGTTGATATCAATGAGAAAAAAAAATCGGAAGAAAAGATTATTCAACTGAATTCTGAACTCGAAAAAAGGGTTATGGAAAGAACATCTCAACTCGAAGAAGCAAACAAAGAACTTCAGGCTTTTGCCTATTCAGTCTCGCACGATTTAAGAGCCCCTCTGCGTGCTATTGAAGGCTTCTCTGAGTTCATAGTAGAAGATTATGGTAAAAAACTTGATTCTGAAGGTAAAAGACTTCTGGGTCTTATTCGCAGCAATACTCAGAAAATGGATCAGCTTATTACCGATATTCTTTCCCTTTCAAGGGTCACCAGGGGCGAACATAAAGTATCAAAACTCGATATGACAAAAATGGCACTATCAATGCTCAATGAGACTATACCTCCAGAAATCAGGGAAAAAATAAATATTAATATTGGGGCACTTCCTGAGGCATTTGCCGATCCTACTCTATATGAAACAGGTTTGGATAAATCTTATTTCCAATGCCATGAAATTTTCTTCACTTAAAAAGAAACCGAAAATAATTATTGGAGGTTATACAGAAAAAGGGTATCATATTTATTCTATAAAGGATAATGGAGTAGGATTTGATCCCGAGTATAAAAACAAATTATTCGGCGTATTTCAAAGACTTCATAAAACTGAAGAATTTGAGGGCACAGGTGTTGGTCTGGCAATAGTACAAAGAATTATTCACAGGCATGGCGGGAATGTATGGGCTGAAGGAAAAGTAGGTAGCGGGGCCACATTTTATTTTAGTTTACCGATACAAAACCCCGGATAATGTAATGATGGAATATTATTAAGATTATTATATTGCTTTTTATATTTTTGAGGCGAAATTAGTGAGATAGAAATACCTGTATGATTTAAATAACTGATTGTTTGGATAATAAAGTTGATTGATCTGAGGGTAACAGACTTCTGCCTTATTACCAGCAACTAACAATCAATTTACAAAATATTATAAGATGGTCAGAAAGAATATTTTAAAAATACTTTTTGTAGAGGATTTGCCTTCAGATGTTGACCTGGCTGTTCTGGAACTGAGGAAAGAAAAATTGATATTTGAATATATTACTGTATGCACCAGAACAGATTTGATAAAAGCGCTTAGAGAATTCAGTCCAAACCTGATTATCTCTGATTATTTAATGCCATCATTCAACGGGTTAGAAGCTCTTAAGGAATCAAAATCGTTCAACCCCGATATCCCATTCATCCTTTGTACAGGTTCGGTTAATGAAGAGACTGCAGTTGAATGTATTAAGGCAGGTGCCCAGGATTACGTAATCAAGGAACACCTGACGCGGTTGCCTTTTGCAGTAAAGGAAGCCATGGAACAGGTAAGCATAAATAAAGAAAAGAAAGCCTCCGAACTGCTTTTAAAGGAGAACGAGCTTAAACTCCAGAGCATTTTTACTGCTGCACCGGTCGGAATAGGACTCGTGGTTAACAGGGTTGTTTATGAAGTAAACGATGCTTTCTGCAATATGACAGGATATGGCAGAAAGGATATAATAGGAAAATCATCTGAGATTTTGTATTCTTCCACCGAGGAATTTGTAAATGCCGGGAAAGAAAAATACCGTCAGATTTCAGAAAAAGGAATCGGAACTATTGAAACAATATTTAAGAGAAAGGACGGGACACTCATAAATGTTATCATAAGTTCATCTCCTCTTGATAAAGATGATCAATCAAAAGGGGTGACATTCACTGTTCTTGATATAACAGATAGAAAGAAATCTGAGGAAGCTTTAAAAGACAGTCAACACTTATTTCAAACATTGGCCCAGGTTTCTCCGGTTGGGATTTTCAGAACTGATTCAGTTGGCTATACTACATATGTGAATCCAAAATGGCTGGAATTATCTGGATTAAAATTCGAGGATGCAATAGGCTTTGGATGGCTGGATGCTGTGCATCCTGATGACAGGGCTCAGGTGGACTACAGATGGAGAACAGATGTTCATAAACAACATGATTCAACAGCGGAATATCGTTTTCTGAGACCTGACAGGACAATCAGATGGGTTATGGGAAATGCTGTTCCTGAACAGATTGGTGACAGAGTTACCGGATACATAGGAACTATAACTGATATTACAGACCATCATAATTCTGAAGAATCACTCAGATTAAGTGAAGAAAAATACCGTGGTATTTTCGAAAATGTGCAGGATGTATATTTTGAGACTTTGATAACAGGAACAATTCTTGAAGTAAGTCCTTCCATTAAATTTCTCTCCAAAGGACAGTATCAAATGCAAGATCTTATAGGTAAATCAATGATCGGTATATACTCTGATCCCGGTGAGCGTCTGCATATGATGGATGAAATACAAAAGAAAGGCACTTTGACAGATTTTGAAATTACATTAAAAAACAATGATGGGACAAATGTGCCATGTTCTATTTCCGCCAAGCTTATTTACGACTCAAAAGGCCATCCGGAAAAAATCATCGGAAGTCTGCATGATATTACTGACCGCAGAAATGCAACGGAAGCACTTAAACTTGCAAAGGAAAAAGCAGAAGCAAGTGATAAACTGAAAACATCATTTCTGAATAATATTTCACATGAAGTTCGTACTCCTCTGAATGGGATCCTCGGTTTTGCCGAACTAATCTCTCTCCATGATTTATCGGAAGAGGAGAAAAAAGACTCCCTGGCGATGCTTTTTGAAAGCAGTAACAGGTTGCTCAATACGATCACCAACTATATGGATATCTCACTTATTACTTCAGGAAGTTTGTCAGTTAATAAAAAGAACTTTGCCCCGGTTCTGATTCTCAGAAAAATCTTTAATAATTTTGAACCCGTCTGCTTAAACAAGAAACTGAAATTATTCCTGGAGATACCGGAACATTCCCGGCGAAATATTATAAATTCTGATCCGGAGATGTGCCAGAAGATCCTATCGCATTTTCTTGAAAATGCTGTTAAATTCACTGAAAAGGGGAGTATCCGTTTTGGTTATAATTATAAAGATGAACAAATTGAGTTTTTTGTAAAAGACACCGGAATTGGTATAAGTTCTGAGTCTTTTAATATTATTTTTGACCGTTTCGTAAAAGAGGGACAGGATACATTTAAAGTATCTGAAGGAAGCGGACTTGGATTATCAATTGCAAAAGGAATGTCAGAAGCAATCGGCGGAGAAATCAGGTTGGAATCTGAGCAGGATTCAGGATCAACTTTCTTCCTTACTCTTCCTTTAAAAGAGATTTCTGAAGTTACATTGCCGGTAGTTGCTTCGAAAAATTCACATAGACCTGTTTCCAGATCAAAAATACTGATAGCCGAAGATGATGAAATAAACTTCTTTTATCTCAATGCTCTTATTACCAGAGATTTAGGTGCAGTGGTTTTACATGCTTCAACAGGTAGCGAAGCTATCAGTGTTTTCAAAGCTAATCCGGATATAGAGTTGATCCTTATGGATATGAAGATGCCGGAGATTGACGGATTTGAAGCAACAAAACAAATAAAGTTGATTAACAGCAGTGTTCCTGTTGTTGCAATAACTGCATATGCCATGTCAGGAGACGAAGAAAAAATAATTGCAGCTGGCTGTGACGGCTATCTTAGTAAACCTATAAATAAAAAGGCTCTCCTGGAGAAAATTGCAGAGTTCATCAGTATTGCAACACCCGGTTCACAGTTTCTGCAATTGTAATAGTCTTAATTTATTTTTGACTATGCTTTTGAAAGATACTCCTTTACGCTCCTGTAGACATGCTCAGCCGTGAAACCCAGCTTTTCATCAAGTACCTTATAGGGAGCTGAATAGCCAAAACTGTTCATCCCCCAGATGAATCCTTTTGGTCCAACAAGCCCCTGGAGAGTGACTGATAAACCGGCAGTCAACCCGAATATTGGAATATCTTCAGGCATGATAGATTTCTTATATCTTTCGGATTGATTCCTGAATAATCCTTCTGATGGAGCTGAAATAATTCTGACATTAAGGTTGTCTTTTTTTAATAACAATGCACCTTCAAGGAGCGTTGCCACTTCAGAACCACTTGCAACAAGTATGATATCAGGTCTTCCTTTACAATCTCCAACAATATATGCACCTTTTTCTGCCAGCAATGCTTCGTAGTACCTGTTGTTATTTTGAGAAGTAAGATCTTTTACATTCTGTCTTGACAGAATCAGTGCCGTAGGAGTTTTCTTATTCTCCATGGCTATTTTCCAGGCGACAGTGGTTTCAGCAGAATCTGCAGGCCTGAGTACAACCATACTGTTTTCGCCATGATGGTTTTTAAGATGTTCCATCAATCTCAACTGGGCTTCCTGTTCTACGGGCTGGTGAGTTGGCCCATCTTCGCCAACTCGGAAAGCATCATGAGACCAAATGTATTTTACCGGCAATCTCATAAGGCAGGCCAGCCTGACTGCTGGTTTCATATAGTCAGAAAAAACAAAGAAAGTTCCGCACGCAGCTATAATACCTCCATGCAGAGCCATCCCGTTTATCACAGCTGCCATTGTAAGTTCCGATACTCCCGCCTGGAGAAATGCTCCCGTGAAATCACCCTTTGTAAATGCATGGGTATTTTTCAGGAAACCATCTGTTTTATCGGAATTTGAAAGGTCGGCAGAGGCGATAATCATATTCTCGACCTTTTTAGCGAGTACACTAAGTACATTTGACGAAGCTGCCCTTGTAGCAATTCCCTCTTTATGAAGGATAGATTTATAATCAATATCCGGAATATCAATAGAATAAAATGACTGAAGCTTTTTATCAGGTCCTGGTTAAAAGATGCCCAGACCTCTTTAGACTTCCTCCACTCCAAAACGGTTTTTTTCTTTTTTTCCAACACTTTTTTGTAATGTTCCTTTACTTCCGGAAAAATCAGGAAGGGATCTGATATATCGCCACCAAGATTAGCGATAGACTTTTCAACAGAACCACCTGCTTCACTTACGGGCATCCCATGTGTTGAGGTTTTCCTTTCAAAACTATTTCCTTCATTATCCAGAAGACCTTTCCCCATAATCGTTTTACCAATGATAATTGTGGGTTTATCTTTCTGATTGACAGCTGCTGTGAGGGCATCTCTGATCTGTTTCTGATCGTTGCCGTCAATTTTTATTACATTCCATCCCCATGCTGTATATTTCATGCCAGTGTCTTCACTTGTAACAGCCTTTGTTTCTGTTGAAAGCTGGATATCATTTGAATCGTAAAACATTATCAGGTTGCTGAGTCCCAGGAAATCCTGCCAGTCGTCCTGCTCCCTGTGAAATTTCTTCCTGAACGCCGCCATCTGAAATATATGTGTATATTTTGTGAGCATAAAGCTCCCCGAATCTTGCTGCAAGAAATCTTTCGGCAATTGCTGCGCCAACGGCCATTGTATGTCCCTGTCCCAGCGGCCCTGATGTATTTTCAATTCCTTTCAAAACATTCAGTTCGGGATGGCCAGGTGTCGAGCTTCCCCATTGACGGAAATTTTTTAATTCATCAATTGTAAAATAACCGGTAAGAGTAAGAACAGAATAGAGCATGGCTGACATATGTCCGGGATCGAGAAAGAAACGATCACGATTGATCCATGTCGGATCATTAGGATCAAAATTCAGAAATTCGGAAAAGAGAATGTGAATAAAATCCGCACCTCCCATTGCACCTCCAGGATGCCCCGATTTTGATTTTTCAACCATTGCCATTGCAAGAATCCGAATATTATCAGCAGCTCTTTTAGATTTATATCAATATTCATTATGTCAGGAATTAGTATTTGATTCAATATCAACAAAAATATGATTATTCAACGAGAGAAAAAACAAATTATCTTTTCGTACATTTAACATGAAAAGTCTAACCTGCCTGATTATGGAACAAAGCTGAGTGCTTTAATCGTTGATGATGAGGAGAATGCCAGATTATTACTTAATAAACTTTTGGAAGAGACACAGCTTATTCAATGATATCAGACTGGCTGAGTCGGTTGATAAGGCATATCAATGAACTAACCCGGATTTGAACCTGATATCATTTTTCTTGATATTAAAATGCCTGAGAAAGATGGTTTTACATTCATTCAGGATCTCCCTCAGAAAGTAAAGTATGCATAAAATTGTGTTTGTAACAGCATTTGACCAGTATGCAATTAAAGCTATTAAAAACCAGGCTTTTGATTACCTCCTTAAACCAGTGAACCGCAAGGAATTAAAACAATGTCTGGCTCGATTTATTGAAAGAAGAAATGAAGAAACTGATGTTGAAAAGCCTTTAAAAATTGTCGATTCGTCGACCATCTGACCAGGATACGGGTAAATACACGTACCGGTACCTTATTCATTAATCCTGCTGATATCCTGTACTGTAAAGCTGAAGGCAATTATACGAATGTTTGCACAGGTAAGAAACATCATCTTTGTTCAATGAACCTGGGAAAGGTTGAAGAACTGCTTCCAAAGAATGGTTTTATAAGGGTTGGGCGATCATATATTATTAATTTTGAGTATATTACGATGCTAGATCGAAAAGAATGCACAATTCTGCTGGTGAGAAACGGAGAATCTGTAACGGTCAAAATACCCAGGCAACATTTGAAAGATCTCGATATAATCTAAACGATGAAAGGTGATTCAGTTTTTAAAAAGATCATCTATTCCTCATTATTCCAGGCAGCAGTACCTGCTATTATTGTCATGTTATTTCTTCCTCCATTAGGTTCAAAATACAAATTGCAGGTTGATCCTGTGGATAAAGGCTTATCAGGAAATATTTACGTCGATCTGAATTCAGACTCTGTTTCAGAAATTGTCCGGACAGGGAAAGGCCTTCCTTATTTCTTTATTATGATAATGGATAATGATATGAAGGTATATGATCAGTGGAATCTGCCGGATAGCATAGATCCGAACCTGTCAACCATTTTTTTCGGGAATTATGACCATGATCGTTATAAAGAGATTTATATTTTTACTTATAAGGGAGATTCATTGTTTCTTAATATCAATGAGTATTTCGATCCGGAAGGAATAAAAGCAGAACATATTTTCATTACAAAAATCAGGGTTATAAATAAAGCAATAACCTCCATTGTTTATCCGGCAGGTTTTTATGATATTAATGGTGACGGGAAAGATGAGCTCTTTTTCAGTATTCAGACAGGATTCGGAGTAGAACCAAGGCGGCTTTATTCTTATGATATTGTTCACAGGCAATTGAAATCAAGTCAGATGACAGGAGAGATCTGTCAGTTTCCGAAAATGGCTGATGCAGACGGTGATGGCAGGCCGGAGATATTTGGATTTATGGGTGCCTCAGGAAATTCCAAAACACAGTACCCCTACAGCGACTGGAGTTCATGGTTGATGGTATTTAATGACAGTTTAAAATTAAAATTTCCTCCGGTTGAATTTCCTGGACTTACAAACCGGCTGGATATAAACTCCTATGAAAGTGCAGGATTTAAGGGATATGTTGTCGCCCATTATACCGGATCAGCGGATACATCAGTTATTAAACCCAGGATTATGCTCTTTTCTCCTTCGGGAAAGAAGATCCGGGAACATTTGTTCAGCGATTTAGGCATGAATAATTCTTCGCATTTAATAGTTCTTAAAAACGGGAGCAAAGACAGAATTTATCTTCTGGGCAGTGAAATTCTTGAACTTAATGATCACCTCCAGGTAATAAACAGAGTCAGGTCTGCTTTCAATTCATACTATCAGGCTTACGTTTATGATATTAATTTTGACGGAGAGGATGAACTGGTGCTTTATTCTGGAAGTGAAGAAAAGCTGGCGGTTTATAATGCCTCTTTAATTAAGATGGCTGAGGCAAAATTAAAGGGCACAGATCAGATTTTCAGGTTTTCTCATTTCACATCCAGGGATCATGAGAATAAAACATTTATAAATGCAGGAGATGGATATGGGTATTTTCTGAAATTTAAAAAAAATCCTTATTATTTCTTTGAATATTTGGTATACCCGGGTATTTACCTTTTAATTTTCTTGTTTATTATACTAATAAAAAGATTTAATACCCTTCAGGTAGTGCAAAAGGAAAGTCTGAATCGGAGACTGGTGACCCTTCAGTTACAGGGAATTAAATCACAACTTGACCCTCACTTCACCTTTAATACTCTTAATTCAATAGCTTCTTTGATTTATCTTGAGGACCGTCATCTTGCTTATGATTATATGAATAAGTTCACCCAATTACTTAGAGGGCTGACAAATGATGCCGAAAGAATCTACAGGAGTCTGGGTGAAGAACTGGTGTTTGTTACCACATATCTTGAACTTGAAAAACTAAGATTTGGCGAGAAATTCAATTACGAAATAATTATAGGGGAGGGTGTAAGCCAGAGAGAGCAGGTTCCCAAGCTTGTCCTTCATACCTTTGCAGAGAATGCAATAAAACATGGGATAATGTCAAGAGCTGATGGAGGAATAGCAATACTAGTTGTACCAGTAGAGGACAT